>JAZGDQ010000300.1:0-4154 GCA_036477985.1 bacterium | reverse complement strand
AGCTTCACCGGAATGCTGAGCATCACTGGGAGGAGGAGGGCAGACGCCTTGCCGAACGGGTTTCAGCCGCTCGCCGTGGAGCGTGAGATCGCCGAGGAGATGGCCGCCACCCTGGGCCGCATCGGGGCCGTGTTCGCCCGCAGCCGCGAGCGGGCGTGGGAGGCGATGGAGGGGTGGGAGAGCTGCCCCGCGGGCGAGGAGAAGAAGAAGGCGCGCCGCGCGCGCGCCCTCTGGGAGGCGCTGGACGAGGCCGAGCGCCTGCGCTATTTCCTCATCGTCCAGCGGGAGGCGATGGGCCTGCGGAGCCACGAGGAGGTGGAGCGGAAGCACCCCCTCCCCCGGCCGCCCGGCCGGCCTCCGGCGGCGGGCGACCCCGCTAGCCCTCTTCTTGCTTGGCCCGGAGCTTTTTCACGAGGTCGCCGTAGGAAGTCTTCCGGATGATGGCGCGGAACTGCTGGCGGTAGGTTTTGATCAGGCTGACGCCCTCGATGATGACGTCGTAGACCTTCCACTCGCCCCCGGTCTTGTGCAGGCTGTATTGGATCGGGATCTCCTGCTGCTTCTTCGTGATGATGACCGTCTTCACCCGGGCGAAATCCTCGTCCACCCTCTCCTTGCCGTAGTGGATGACCTCGTCGGTGTAGGCCTCCATCTTGCTGACGTAGCTCCGCTCCATGAGGGAGCTGAACAGAGCGGTGAACTCCTTGCGCTCCTCGGGGGTGCGCTTGCGCCAGTGCCGCGCGAGGGAGCGCCGGGCCATCTCGGTGAAATCGAACCGCGCGGAGATGGTTTCGCGCATCTTGGCGCGGCGCTCTTTTTTCTTGTCGGCCCCCTTGAGGGAGGGGTCCTTGAGCATCTCGATGACCTTCTTGATGGTCGCCCGCAGCAGGAGGGTCGGCTCCCCCGCCCGGGCGGGTCCCGCGAGGAGGAGGACGGACAGCGCCGCCCCCAGGGCGGCGGAGAGGCGGAGAGTGCGGCGCGGCTTCGTCATTTTTCGCTCTCCCCGCCTATCGGCTTCGCCCCCTTGGGCACGAGGCTGCCGGAGGCGTGCTCGAGCCGGGCGAGGCTCAGGTTGTGGTTGTAGAGGGCCTGGAGGTTCGCCACGCGCATCTTCACGTACTGTCCCAGGGCTTCGAAGATTTCTTTGGGCTCGCCCAAGCCGAGGTCGAAGTTCGCCCCGGCCGCGATCATCCACTTGCGCCCGGCGCGGTAGGATTTTTCGGTGGCGATGATGTTCTTGCGCGCCTCCATGAGCTCGAGGAAGGCCTTTTGCACCTGGACGGGGATTCCCTTCCGGGCCTTCTGGCGGGTGTACTCGAGCTTTAGGAGCTCGGCCTCGGCCTCGGCCACCCGCCCCTTGGTGATCCCGAAATTGATGGACCACTTGAAGCCGGCCACCGCCGAGATGAACTCATGGTTGAACTGATCGAAGATGAAGGGGTTGCGGATGGTGGAGCGGTTGTCGGCGTTGGCCGCCGAGCCGATGACGGCGACGAAGATCTGGGGCCAGTATTGGCTCCGCTCCACCTTCACGAGGGCCTCGCGGGCCTTGAGGCCCGAGGCGATCTGCTCGATCTCGGGCCGAAGGCGCAGGCTCATCTCCTTGTAGACCGGCAGGTCCTGGACGGGCCGGGGGTCGGGGACGATCCGCTTGTCCACCACGTCGATGCGCGCGCCCGAGGGCAGGCCCGTCGCGAAGCGCAGCGCCTCGAGCGCGAGGGAGGAGTTCTTGTCGGCCTCGTTCAGCCCCTTCTCCAGCTCCCCCGAGAAGGCGTCGAGCTTGTAGAGGTCGATCTCCTCGCCCTTTTCCTCCTCGATCAGCTCGACGAGCTTGGCGCGGGCCTTCATGAGGGTTCCGCGCGTGTCGATGAGGAAGTCGCGCACCTCGCGGGCGGTGACCACCCCGTAATAGTACTCGTTCACCTTGAGGACGATGTCGGCCTTCTTGAGGCGCACGCCCTCCAGATGGACGCGCACGCCGTTGCGCGCCGCCGTCCGCAGGCCGTCGATGAGCCCGAAGGTGTAGAGCGGCTGGATGGCCTGCAGCTTGGCCGACTGGAAGATTCCGATGGACGTGTTCCCGTCCGTCTTGTCCGGGGAGAAGATTTGGTTCCCCCGCGCGGCGGGGACGGGACCCACCACCCCGAGGATCTCGATCTGGGGCCAGCGCGCGGCGTCGGCCTGCGCCCTCTTGGCGCGGTAGATGTCGACCTGCGCCTTGGCCTCCTTGACCTCGGGGTTGTTCCGCAGGGCGAGGATGACCGCTTCCTTGAGGGTCATGAAGCGGATCTTCCCGCCGGCCTTCATCTCTAGGCGCACCTGGGCCGCGCCGGCCGCCGCGGGAAGGGCCAGGGCCAGGCCGAGAGCGATCGCCGCCAGGCGCGCGCGCAGGGTGAACCGCTTCGTTCCGATCATTTCACCTTTTCGAAGATGAAATCCCCGATGAGCTTTTCGATGTCGATGGGGGGCTCGGTCTCCCGGATTCGCCCCCCCGGCGGAATCCGCTTGTCGGATCCCCCCTGGCTGATGGTGATGTACTTGTCTCCCAGGATTCCCTTGGTGCGGATGGAGGCGATGGCGTCCTTGGTGATCTTCACGCTGCTCTGGAATCGCAGGACGACCACCGCGTCCTCATCGTCCAGGGAGATCGAGTGCACCTTGCCGATCCGCACGCCCGACATTTCCACCGGGGCGCCGGTCCAGAGGCCGGAGACGGAGGTGAAGCGGGCGCTCACGTCGTAGGTTCCGGTGGTGAAAAGGTCCAGCCCGCCCAGGCGGATCGTGATGTAGGAGAGGGCGAGGAGGCCGACCAGGACGAAGACGCCGACGGAGATCTCGATTCCTCGTTGCGACACCGTTTTCCCTCAGGGAAGGATCGAGGTGAGCACGTAGTCCCCGATCAGGACGAGCACCGAGGAGAGGACGACGGCCTCTGTCGTGGCCCGCCCGACCCCCTCCGCCCCGGCGCCGCATGTATACCCCTTGTAGCAGCAAACCCAGGAGACGATGAATCCGAAAAAGACAGATTTCCAGAGCCCGGCGTTGACGTCAATCATCCACACCATGAGCTCCATCTCCCCGAAGTAGGTCCCCGAGCTCACGCCGAGAAGGTGGACCCCGACGAGGTAGCCGCCGAAGATCCCGACCGTGTCGAAAAGGGCCGTGAGGAGCGGGAATGCGATCAGGCCGGCCAGGAGCCGGGGCGCCACGAGCCGCTGGAGGGGGCTCACCCCCATGCTCCGCAGGGCGTCCACCTGCTCGGTGATCACCATCACGCCGATCTCGGCCGCCATGGCCGATCCGGCCCGTCCCGTCACCACCAGGGCCGTCAGGACGGGGCCCAGCTCGCGGATCAGGCTCAGCGCCACGGCCGGCCCCAAAAGGCTCGCCGACCCGAACTTGCTCAGCGAGTAGTGCCCCTGGAGCGCCAGCACCATCCCGGTGAAGAGCGATGTGAGGAGGACGATGGCGAGGGAGCCGACCCCGATGAAATGGATTTCCCGCAGGAGAAGAGCCGGCCGCCAGGGCGGCAGGAAGAGCCAGCCGATCGAGCGGCCCAGGAAGATCGTAATCCGGCCCATCTCGGCGATGAAGTTGAGGGTTCGGCGTCCGAGACCCCCCAATCCGTCCAATGTGGCCGAGGCGACACCCATCCGTCGATGCTCTCATAGGGTTCATTCAGGCGAAAAAAAATCGGCCATCCTGGAACCGGGCATACTTCAAGGGGATACATTCATGATGCGGCCTTCCCCTCGGCTCGAAAAACGACCGGGCCTAGTGTATCTTTCTTCTTCGCCCGAAGGCAACCGCCGCCCCGCGGCCCTCCGGTGCGGCCCCGAGGGCGCGGGAAGCGTCCCCTTTTCAGTCTTTTCCAGGGTGAATCCAATGGAGAACGATAAGCGCCTCCGGCCCATGTACAACTACTTGGAGTTCGGCGTGCGCCTCCACCTCAGCGATTTCACCCAGCTCACCGCTGTGGTGCTCATCGTCTTCCTCCCCGTGGCTGCGGTGGCCCTGATCTTCCACCCCCCGCTCCTCTCCCTCATCAAGCCCTCCGGCGACTTGATGGGGGTCATCTCCCGGGTGGTCGTCTCCCAGGTCCTGATGCGGGTCCTGCAAACTTTCGTGTTCATTCTCCTCATCCTCAAGGTCGA
>JAZGDQ010000030.1:0-2752 GCA_036477985.1 bacterium | reverse complement strand
CGCCTTGTCCAGGGCGAGGGCGTAGTCGCCGCTGTCGTAGATGAGTCCGGCGGAGGTGGCGAAGGGGAACTCCTCCTTGGAGGGGAAGTTCCGCCGGCGAAGCTCGACCGGGTCCATCCCGAGCTCGGCGGCGGCGATGTCCATCATCCGCTCGAGCAGGTAGGTCGCCTCGGGCCGGCCCGCGCCCCGGTAGGCGTCGGTCGCAATCTTGTTCGTGAAGACGCCGGTCGCCTTCATCTCGATGTTGGCGATCTTGTAGGGGCCGGGGAGCATGAGGCCCGTCAGGGTGAAGATGGCCACCGTGAGGAGCTGGTAGTAGGCGCCGCAGTCGGCCAGCACCTCGTAGCGCAGGGCCGTTATCGTCCCGTCCTTCTTGAAGCCCATCTCGACCGTGCCGACCTGGCCGCGCCCGTGGATGGTGGCCAGGAAGTTCTCCGAGCGCTTTTCGATCCATTTCACGGGGCGGCCCAGCTCGCGCGTGACGTAGGCGAGGAGGGCCTCCTCGCGGTAGACGTTGAGCTTGCTGCCGAAGCCGCCGCCGACCTCGGGGGCGATGACGCGGATCCGGTTCTCGGGCATCCCGATCTGGATGGCGACCAGGGTGCGGACCTTGTGGGGCACCTGGGTGGAGGACCAGATCGTCATCTTGTCCTCGCCCGGCAGGTAGTGGGCGAGCACCCCGCGCGGCTCGAGGGCGAGGGGGGCGACGCGGGAGTTCACGATCTTCTGCCGCACCACCACGTCGGCCTCTTTCATGCCCGCCTCGACGTCCCCGCCCGCGAGCCCCCAGTTGAAGGCCACGTTGTCCTCGAACTGCTCGTGCACCTTGGGGGCGCCGGGCTCGAGCGCCTTCTCCAGGTCCACCACCGCGTCGAGGGTCTCGTACTCGACCTCGATGAGCTCGGCGGCGTCGGCGGCCGCGGTGAGGGTCTCGGCCGCCACGGCGGCCACGGGCTCGCCCGCGAAGCGGACCCGCCCCTCGGCGAGGACGGGCTGATCGGGCACCCGTGCGTCGGGCACGAGGCCCGCCACCGGCACCGGACCCACCCCTTCCAACTCGGCCGAGGTGTAGACGGCGACGACGCCGGGCGCCTGGCGGGCGGCCGAGGCGTCGATCCGCCGGATGACGGCGTGGCCGTAGGGGCTGCGGACGAAGGCCATGTGGAGGCAGCCGGGAGGCTGGAAATCGTCCACGTAGTGGGCGAGGCCCTGGATGAGCTGGGGGTCGTCCCGGCGCCGGATGGGCGCCCCGATGAACTTGGGGGCCAGGGGCGCCTTGGGCGCCTTGGGCGCCTGTGCCATTACGCTTCCTCCCCGCCGGTGACCGGCTCCGCACCTGCGGCCGCGCCCACTACGTGGGCGACTTGCGAATCGTGTGCCCCGGTGGGGCTCACTTGGCCTTTTTCGGCCCCATCTGCGCGGCCGCCGCCTGGATGGCGTCCACGATGTTCTGGTAGCCCGTGCAGCGGCAGAGGTTCCCCTCGATTCCGCGGCGGATCTCCGCCTCGGTGGGCTCGGGGTTGCGCTCGAGGAACTGGTGGGCGGTGAGGATCATGCCCGGGGTGCAAAAGCCGCACTGCAGGCCGTGCTTGTCCCAGAACTGCTCCTGGAGGGGGTGGAGGGCGCCGTCGCGGGCGAGGCCCTCGATGGTCGTGACCTCCCCGCCGTCGGCCTGGACGGCGAGCAGGGTGCAGCTTTTCACGGCGTCGCCGTTGAGGAGGACGGTGCAGGCGCCGCAGATGGAGGTCTCGCAGGCGACGTGGGCGCCGGTGAGGCCCGCCTCCTCGCGCAGGAGGTGGACGAGGAGGGTGCGGGGCTCGACGTCGAAGGAGCGGACCTGGCCGTTGATGCCGAGGGAGATTTCCACCCTTGCCCTCTCTTTGGGGGGGGCCGGCGAGGGCGATCACGCCTTCAGCGGTCTTCCCCGTCCCCGATCGTGTGGCGATGAAGCGAGTATGGGAAATGGGGGGGGAGGGTGTCAAGGGTGGGCGGCAGGGCCGCGCCCGGGCGGGGCGTCATTTCTCCCCCAAATACTCCTTCCAGCGGAGGAGGAAGGACCCGACGACGATGAGGACGCCGGAGATGGGGGTGAACCTGAAGAAGCGGGCGAGGAAGGGGGGCAGGTCGCCGATGCGGAAGTTCTCGAACGTCTCCACCCCCTCGGGCGAGGCCATGGGCACTTGGGCGAGGACGCCGCCCCAGAAGGTGACGGTCCGCTCCACCACGATGGCGAGGGGGAAGGGAACCCATTCCCCCATCCGCCAAAAGAGAAACCCTTGGTAGAGGAGGAGGCCCACGCCGGAGATGAGCGCGTATTTTCCGATCTTCTTGCGCACCCGGTTGAACATGGCTGCCCCTCGCTGCGGGGGGGAACGCGCATCCGGGGGATTCTATCATGCGGGGTGGCTGCCATGTGGGTGGGCTGCCATGAGGCAGCCCCTATCGGCCCCGGGGCGCCCATGCGGGCGCCACCTTGCGGTCGTCACTCTCGAAGGCCTCCCGCCAGCTTCGGCTGCCCTTGGGGCCGTCCAGCGAGATGTTCTGCATGAACGCCGAGATGTCCCGCCCGGCGCAGGAGCGCACGCGGACGCGCACGCCCAGGTTGCGCGTCCCCCGGTTGTTCCCGAGGGCGGGCAGCCACCCGCCGCAATCGGCCATCTGCCCCGTCACGGTTCCCGAGTGCACCCGCCATCCCGCCTTCAGCTTCCGGTCCTGGAAGAGCTCGAAATCGCACAAGGAGCCGCCGGGGCGC
>JAZGDQ010000003.1:0-2278 GCA_036477985.1 bacterium | reverse complement strand
CTGTCCACCCCGCCGCTCATGGCGACGACCACCCTCTCGGCCATGCCCGCCTCCCCTCCCTCCTTCCCGGCATGTGGAAAAGAGGGGGACAAACCGGTGAACAACCCGTGACCACCGTGTGGAAAGCGCGCGGACAAGCGGGGGATATCCCTCCCCGCCGCCGCGCGGGGGCGCCTCATGCGCCGGCGGCCTTCTTATACAACAAGGGGTGAGCGAGATTCCAGGATGGGCCTGCGCCCCGGAGCGAGGGCGGCGGCGGGGCCGCTCCCCCGAGACGGCGGGGCCGCTCCCCCGGGAGATGGAAGGGGGGGAGGGATGCGCCTCAGTCGGCCTCCCCTCCATCGGCCGGACAAAGGAGGGCGAGGGGGGCGTCGAGGGTCTCCGCCGCCTCCAGGCTCCACCAGGCGTCCCAGGCCGCCGCGGCCCCCTCGGGGGTGAGGCGGACCTCGGCGCACTCGACGAACTTCTCCCGCAGCTCCTCGTGCGAGAGGGGAAGGTCCACGTCCCCGCGCGCGCGCTCCTCCCGGGCCCGCAGCCGGCGCCCGTCGCGCAGGCGCACCCCCACCTCGGCCGTGTGGCTCTCGGGGTCCTTCTCGGCCAATTCGGGGTCCACCTCGAAGATCGCCCCCTCCTGGAGGGCGGCCACCTCGGGGCGCCCCACCCGGTCGTCCTCGAACTGGGGAAGCCCCACGCGGCCGTCCACCACGGCCGAGGCGAGGCAAAACGGCATCGAGAATTTTCCCTCCAGCCCCGTCGTCGCCACCGGGTAGCGGAGGATCCGCATGGCCATGGGGGAGACCCTCGCCTCGATGCCCTCGACCTCCTCGGCCCGGATTCCCTCGCGGCGGCACAGCTCGAGCATGGCGTCGATTCCGGTGTGGGTCATGGCGCAGCAGGGGTGGATCTTCACGCACACCCCCTCGGCGATGTCCCAGGGAGGACCCCACTGCCCGACCGCCCCCTCCCAGTCGGCGAAGCCCTCCACCCCGGGCCCGATTCCCTCGGCCGCGAGGGCGGAGGTGAACCCGGTTTCGAGGGCGTCTTCGGCGGCCGTGAAGCCCGCCTCGGCCAGGCGCGCGGCGAGGAGGCCCGCCCGGGCGGCCTGGCCCGCGTGGAAGGGCTTCGTCATGGTGCCGAAGTTGATGGTGAGGCCGGCCGCCCCGCTCGCCGAAAGAGAGAGGGCGTGGCGGGTGCGGACCGCGCCCAGCCCGATGAGATGGGCGCAGGCCGCCGCCGTCCCCACCGCGCCCAGCGTCGCCGTCGCGTGGAAGCCGCGGCGGTAGTGCTGGGGGATGACGGCGCGCCCGAGGGCGTGGAGGGTCTCGAAGCCCACGGCGTAGGCGGCCAGGAGGGCGCGCCCGCCCAGGCCGCGCTCCTCGGCCAGGGCGATGAGGGCGGGCGTCATGGTCACGCTGGGGTGGCCGAGGATGACGTGGTCCACGTCGTCGAAGTCGAGGGCGTGGCCCGCCGTCCCGTTCAGGAGGGCGGCCCAGGTGGGGCTCGTGCGCTCCCCCGTCCCGATCACCGAGGCGCGGGGCGCGGCGCCCTCCTCGCGGGCCAGGCGGCGGGCGATTCGGGCGCAGGGCTCGGAGGCCCCGGCGAGGGTGACGCCCACGGTGTCGGTCACCGCCTCGCGGGCCCGGCCCAGGGAGGCGGGGTCGATCTCCTCGGCCGCCGTGCGCGCGATCCGCTCGGCGAGGGCGCGCGTGGCCGGCCAGGGGCTTGCGCTCACCGGAACTTCCTCCTCGCGGCGGGGGGAAGGCGGCCCAGGGGGGCCTCAGCCGCCCAGATAGTACGTCTTCACCAGCTCGTTCTCGGCCAGCTCGCGGGCGCTCTTGCCCTCGAAGACGATCTCGCCGTGGACGATGATGTAGCCCCGGTCGGCGATCTTCACCGCCTGGTTGAAGTTCTGCTCGGCCATGAGGACGGTGAGATTGTGCTCCTCCTTCAGCTCCTTGATCTTGGCGATCACCCGGCTGACGAGGATGGGCGCGAGCCCGGCCGAGGGCTCGTCCACGAGGAGGATCTTGGGGGAGGACATGAGGGCGCGGCCGATGGCCAGCATCTGCTGCTCCCCGCCGCTCATGCTGCCGGCGAGCTGGCGCTTGCGCTCCTCGAGGATCGGGAAGGCGTCGAAGGAAAACCGGAGGTTCTGCTCGATGTCCTTGCGGGCGCCCTCGCGGTAGGCGCCCAGGAGGAGGTTCTCCTCCACCGTGAGCTTGGGGAAGAGCCGCCGCCCCTCGGGCACGAGGGCGACGCCCAGGTTGACGATCTCCTC
>JAZGDQ010000299.1:0-3020 GCA_036477985.1 bacterium | reverse complement strand
GGGCACGTGCTGGGGTCAGTTCAAGCAGACCTGCTTGAGTCCTTTAAAGTTGTCGAGAACGTATCCCGTCCCCCGCACGATGGCGGTGAGGGGGTCCTTGGCGCGGTAGATGGCGAGGCCCCTCTCCTGGTGCAGCCGGGCGCCCAGGCCCTTGAGGAGGGAGCCGCCCCCGGCGAGGACGATGCCCCGCCGGTGGATGTCCGCCGCGAACTCGGGGCTCGTCTTCGCCAGCGCCTTGCGTATAGATTCGACGATGGCCTTCACCGGGGCTTCGATCGCGTGGCGCACCATGTCGTCGGTGAGCTTGACGACGCGCGGGATTCCGGTCGACGCGTCCACGCCCGCCACCTCCATCTCCAGGGGCCGGTCCAGGGGCGCGGCCGAGCCGATCTTGATCTTGACCCGCTCGGCCTCGAAGGCGCCGATGGAGAGGCAGTGGTAGCGCCGGACGTAGCGCTGGAGGCACTCGTCCATGGCGTCGCCCGCCATGCGCAGCGACTCCGAGTAGGCGATCGCGAACCTGCTGATGACGGCGACCTCGGTGGTGCCGCCCCCGATGTCCACGATCATCGAGCCCGACACCTCGTGGATGGGCAGCCGGCTGCCGATGGCGGCCGCCATGGGCTCCTCGATGAGGTGAACCTTCCCGGCCCCGCACTGCATGGCCGAGTCGATCACCGCCTTCATCTCCACGCTCGTGATGCCCGAGGGGACGCACATCATCATGACGGGGCGTCCGATGCCCTTCCGGGGCACGGTGGAGCGGATGAAGTAGCGGATCATCTCCTTCGTCACGTCGAAGTCGGCGATGACCCCGTCCTTCATCGGCCGTATCGTCTTGATGGATTTGGGGGTGCGGCCGAACATCTCCTTGGCGCGGCGGCCGACGGCGAGAATCGCCCCCCCGTTCTTCACGTTGAGGGCCACGACCGAGGGCTCGTCCAGGACGATGCCGTGCTCCTTGGTGTAGATGAGCGTGTTGGCGGTCCCCAGGTCGATGGCGAATTGCTTGCCGAACGTTGTTCGAAGCCGATCGAGCCATTTCATGGTTTTATGCCCCCCCATGAAGACATAATTGGTTGATGCCTTCCGTGCGCGCGGAGGCGAGCGCCCGGAAGGAAGCCGAGAGGAGCCGCTCCGGGTCCCCCTCGTCTTCCGGGAAGCACGCCACGCCCACGGATGCGGTCACCGTGATTTCCCGGCCCCCGCCGAGAACAAACGGATTTTCGTTGATCTCCCGAATCGCGCCGTCGGCCACGGCCTCGGCGTATTCGAGGGAGGAGCCGTTCAGGAGGAGGACGAAGCGCGCCCCCTCGTGGCGCACGACGAGGTCCCCGCCGCGGCCGAAGGGCTCGAGCTGGCGCCAGAGATGTTGGATGAAGGCCTCGTGCGCGGCAAGGTTCTCCTCCCCGGGAAATTCGTCGAGGTCGTCCGGCGCGACGGTGAGGAGGGAGATCTGCCTCCCGCGCGCGTCGGCGTCGCGGAGGATGTCGCCCAGCCGCCGGCGCAGGTGGTGGAGGTTGTAGCCGCCCGTGACGGGGTCGCGCTCCTCGCGCTCCCGCCACTTCTTCTCCGCGCCGAGGCGCTCGAGGGCGTCGGCCGCCGGTCCCGCGAGCACCTCCGCCCGCCGGAGCGATCCGAGGTCGAACTGGCCGCGGCGCTTGGCGGTGAAGCCGAGCGCGCCGAGGGTGCGCCCTCCCGCGATCAGGGGCACGACCACGACCGAGCGCGCCTCATAGTTCGGCTCGGCCGGATGGAAGAGCGGCCGCTTTCCGTTCTGGCCCCGCAGGTCGGGGAGGCGCAGGGACTCGCCCTTGCCCAGGACGTAGCCCGCCACGCTGGCGTGGCCGCTGACGGCGGGGTCGCCCAGGAAGAGCTCCCCGAACCCCGTTGTGCGCACGAGGCGCCCCGAGGTCTCCCCCTCGTCTTTGAGGACGAGGAAGCAGCCGTCGAAGGGAAGAAGGTCTCGGGGCACCAGGCAGATGGCGCTCAGCAGCTGATCCTCGGTTTCCGCGCTCCGCAGAGAGTCGAGGTAGCTGCTGAAGGCGGCCAAGTCCATGCAGCGCCTTTCGCGCTGAACCTCCGCCAGAGCGCCATCCACCAAGTGGGCGAATTGTTGGGCGAACCCCGCGAGAAGTTTTTGGGATTTGGGCGTGAAGCTCCACTGTTTCTTGCTGTCGACGGCGAGCGCCCCCCGGGTGCGCGAGGAGGGAACCGGCGTCGCCATGAAGGATTTGATGTCCTCGTTCCGGCTGTAGTAGCCCAGGACGATGGTGTCCTTGTCGAACTGATCGATGCTGAGCGGCTCGTTGTTCTCGAGCACCCATCCCATGAAGCCCTGGCCGGCCTCGACGGTGGCGTCGGGCTCGATGTGGGGGCTCAGGCTGTGGAAGGCGGTGAGCTGGAAGGCGCGCTGGCGCTTGCTCTCCAGGAAGAGGCAGGCCGAATAGGCTTCGGTGACGTTGCTGACAAGCGAAATCAAGGAGAAGAGATCGCGCTCCAGGTTCGTCATCGAACCACCCATCAGGGCGGATGGGGTATGCGCGAATCATACCAGGGGGCGGAAATCGAATTCAAGTGATTTTTTAGATTAACACTGTAAACAATTGATATTAAACGAGAAATAAATTTTATTTCTGCCGGGCAGAAGGGTCATGCTCAGGTAGTTTCTGAGTTGTATCGGTTAAGTATTTGTAATCACTTATGTTATGTTCGACTACTTCTCTGCTCCGTGTGGCCGGGGCGCCAGGGCGGAGGACCGGGGGCCGCGCGAGGAGGCCTCCCTCCGGGACGGTGGCGGGAAGAGGGAGGAAAATGCCCTCCCCTACTCGGTTTCCATCCGCCGGAGCCGGGCGGCCATGGGATCGGGCCGGCTCACGATCCCCCGGCTGAATTCCCGGGCCAGCTCCCGCGCGAAGGCCTCCATGCCGGGGAGATGGCGCGGCGGGGGCCCCGGGCCGGCGGGGAGCCCCGGGCCGGCGGGGAGCCCCGGGCCGGCGGGGAGCCCCGGGCCGGCGGGG
>JAZGDQ010000298.1:0-3017 GCA_036477985.1 bacterium | reverse complement strand
GCGCCCGGTGGCCATGAATTTGCGCTCCTCCCCCTCCTCCCGGGGCGGGGGCGCGGAATCGGCGGCCGCATCGTAGGACGGGAGGTCCGCGCGGGGCGGGGCGGAGGCCGTTTCCGGCCGGCCCTCCTCCCTCAGTTTCACCAGGCCCGGGGAGGGGGCGAGGGCGACGGCCTTCCGGGCGCCTTCGGGCGATCCGTTCGAGGCCTTTCGGGCGCCGTCGGATGTTTGGGAGCCGTTCGCCCGGGAGGCGCCGTTTGCGGCGCGGCCCGGCGTCACGAGGACGACGTTTTCGGCCGGCAGGCCGAGCTTGCCGTTATCCGCGTGAATTTTGTCCAGGATGGCGAGCGCTTCGGCGAGGTCTCTTTCGATTTGGGTCTCGGCCCTTCGGGAATGGCGGTTTCGCACGGGCCAGCGCCCCGGCTCGGGCCGGCGCCCTGTCGCGGCCACCCCCCCGACGTCGCCCGAGCGGTATCCCCTTCCGGCGGAGGCGGCCGGAATGTGTCCCCCCGTGCATCCGGCCAGGGCCGCGACGGTGAGGGCGGTGAGGAGGGCGAGCGGAATCGAGAGAGTCTTCACGCCGTTTCTTCCTTCATCGCGAGGGAGGGGGCGGCGCCTGCCCATCGCCCCTCCTCAACAGAATTTTCCGCCGCACCGGCGGCGGGCCCGGCGAATGCGCGGGTCTCTCCGCGGTTTCGCCTCGCCCTCCCGCGGCATCGGCGCCCGCCCCGATGCGACGGCGAACCAGCGCCGCGGCCGAGCGCGCACGGGGCGCATTCGCGTCCGGGAAAGCTCCTAACACACCATCGCTACGCTAGTATGGCAACATTCGCCTTGGTAGTATACATATCTCATAAGTATTTGAAGTGCCAAGGGTAAAGGACCATTCCCGAGGGGGGGGAGGTCCGGAATCGGGGGCCGCGCCGCGGCCGGGGAGGGGGGAGCGCCGCGGTCCGAGGGGGGAGCGCACGCGCCGCCGCCGCACGTTCGAGACGGCGGGCCGGGCCCGCTCCGCTCCGCCGAGAGGGAAGGGGAGGGGGTTATAGTGGGGAAAAGATCGCCGCGGGGGAGGGAGGAGATTGCCGGGCCGGCGTGGGCTCCGCCCGGATGCGGTCACCGCCCGCCGGGATGAAGGGGCCGGATGCGTCCGGCCGGGGAGGGTGAGGGGAAATGGGAAAATGGGGAGCGCTCACGGCGGGAGGGGCCGAAGTGGGGCCGGGGGAGAGGGCGCTCATCCCGCTCCCGGTGGCGGGAACCCTCCAGGGGGAGGAGACCCGCCTCTCCCTCCACTGCATCCGCGGCGCGAAGGCGGGCCCCACCCTCGCCGTCCACGCCCTCGTGCACGGAGATGAGCCCCAGCCCGTCCGGGCCCTTTTCAACGTCCTGGGGGAGATCGAGCCGGCCCGGCTGCGGGGCACCCTCCTCGCCGTTCCCGTGGCCAATCCCTTCGCCTTCGCCCACTTCTCCCGCCAGTCGCCCGACCAGCACGAGTGGACCAACCTGTGGGGGGCGTTTCCGGGAAACCCGGAAGGAACCCTCACCCAGCGCTACGCCGCCCGCATCACCGAGGAGCTGATCGCCCGGGCCGACTTCTTTCTCGAGTTTCACTCGGGCGGTCGCGCGGGCCGCCTCCAGCGCCGGGTGGACCTGGACGCCCAACTGGCGGGGGGGCTGGGCCGGAAGGTCCGGGCCGCGGCGCGGGCCTTCGCGAGCGGGGGGGCGCGCCTCGTCCACGGCGTGCGGATGGATCCGGCGAGCGCCCCGGGCGCGGCGTTGGCGCGCGGCATTCCGGCCATCAGCGTCGAGATCGGCGCCGCCTACCTGCCCGAGAGCGAGGAGGTCCGCTACCGGGCGTGCATGGAGGGGGGGCTCCGCAACCTTCTCGTGCACCTGGGGATGCGCCCCGGCCGGGAGCGCCGGGGGCGGCTCGCCTACTTCTCGGCCGCGGATCGGGCGGAGGTGAACCCCTCCCGCGGCGGCTACCTCCTCTCGCGCAAGACGCGCTTCTCCGACCTGGGGGCGAGGGTGCGCAAGGGCCAGTTGCTCGGGGAGATGCTCGATCCCTACACCCTCGAGGTGCGCGAGGAGCTGCGCAGCCCCGCCGCCGGCGTCCTCTTCTTCAGCCGGTGCAGCGGGCCGGTCGAGGCGGGGAACAAGGGGTTCGCCGTCGCCACGCGGACGAAGCGGTTCTGAGGCGCGCCGGAAGGGAGCCTAGACCGAGCGGGACTGCATCCCCCACTTCTGGAGGGTGGCGCGCTCCAGCGCGCCGAAGAAGTAGCGGTCGAACGACCAGCCGATGAGGGCGATCACCCCCATTCCCATCACCAGGATGTCGGGCCGGAGCTGCCACCGCGCGTCGTCGATCATGAAGCCCAGCCCGGTGATGGCCGAGATGAGCTCGGCGCCCACGATCACCCGCCAGCCCACGCCGTAGGTGAGGCGGAATCCCGTCATGATGAAAGGAAGGGAGCCGGGGATCACCACGTGCCGGATGTAGAAATTCCGGTCGGCGAGATAGACCTTCGCCACGTCGGTGTACTCGGCCTCGAGGCTCATGATGCCCGCCTGGGTGTTGAAGAAGGTGGGCCACAGGCCCGTGAAGAAGACGACGAAGACGGTCGATTTGAAGCCGATGCCGAACCACAGGATGGCCAGCGGAATCCAGGCGATGCCGGGGATGGGGTAGAGGAGGCGGCACATGGGCATGAGCGCCGCGCGGAGGATGGGGGAGATCCCCGTCACGATGCCGAGGATGACGCCCACGAAGCCCGCCAGCACCACCCCCGTGACCTGGCGGGTGAGACTCCATCCCACGTTGACGAATAGGGTTCCGTCGAGCAGGAGCTCGAAGAAGGCCCCGACGATCTGCGGCAGATTGGGAAAGGCCCACTTGGGGAAGAAGCCGACTCGCGCCACGAACTCCCAAAGGAGGAGCGCGGCTGCGATGGTGCCCCAGCCGAGAAGGTTGTCACGGTCGGTGAGCACCTCCCGGAAGGTCTGCTTCCGGCGCGGAGGGGGCG
>JAZGDQ010000297.1:0-3350 GCA_036477985.1 bacterium | reverse complement strand
GGAGACGTTGACCTGCACGATCCACAAGGCGCCGAGGAAAACGAGGCTGATCGCCGTGGTCCCCACCGCGAGGGTGGCGACGCCGCGGCTCTCGCGCATTCCGCTGAGCGCCTCCTTGAGGAAATAGGGAAAAGTCCGGAACCAGAGGATCACGGCTCAGCCGTCCACCACTTGACCGTGCTCGAGATGGACGGCGCGGCCGCCGACGTACTCGATGAGGGAGCGGTCGTGGGTGGCGACGACCACGGTCGTCGCCATGCGGTTGACCTGGAGGAACACGTCCATCACCTCGCGCGCCATCGCCTCGTCCAGGTTTCCGGTCGGCTCGTCGGCGATGAGGAGGGGGGGCCGGTTGACGAGTGCGCGGGCGATGGAGGCGCGCTGCTGCTCCCCGCCCGAGAGGAGGCGCGGGAGGAGGTGCCCCTTGTCGGCGAGGTCCACCATCTTGAGGACGGCGTAGACGCGCCGCCGCGCCTCGCGCGCGGGGGTTCCGATGGCCCGCTGGCAAAAGGCGATGTTCTCGAAAACCGTGCGCCGGGGAAGGAGCTTGAAGTCCTGGAACACCACCCCGATGCCGCGGCGGAGGTGGGAGAGGTCCTTCCGGCGCAGGCGCGAGATGTTCCGCCCGGCGATGAAGATCTGCCCGCGGTCGGCCACCTCGGACTGGTAGAGAAGCGAGAGGAGGGTGGTCTTCCCCGCCCCGCTGGGCCCGGTGATGAAGACGAACTCGCCCTGCTGGATGTGGAGGTTCACCTCCTGGAGGGCGAATCCGCCTTCGTCGTAGCGCTTTGAGACATCGGTCATGCGGATCATTTTGTGCGGACCGTCCGGGCGGATGCCGAGAGCGGAGCGGGCGGCGGCGCCGCCGTTCAACCCCTTCCCCCGCCGAGCAGCGCCCCCGCGCGCGCGGCGATGTTCTCGGCGGTGAAGCCGAGGTGCGCGAAGGTCTCCTGGTAGGGCGCGCTCGCGCCGAAGCGCGTGACGCCGATGACGTCCCCCGCCTCCCCGACCCACTCGCGCCAGCCCTGGGGGGAGCCCGCCTCGACGGCGAGCCGGGCCCTGACGCCGGGCGGGAGGACCTCATCCCGGTAGGCCTTCGGCTGGTCGCGGAAGAGCTCCCAGCTCGGCATGCTCACCACGCGCGCGTCGACGCCGCCGGCGGCGAGCTTCTCGCGGGCCTCGAGGAGGAGGGCCACCTCCGAGCCCGACCCGATGAGGACGGCGTCCGGCGCCTCCCCCTTCTCCCGGCAGAGAACGTAGGCGCCCTTCAGGACGCCCTCGGCCCCTCCGGCGCCGCCGCCCCGCTCGAAAATCGGGAGCTTCTGCCGCGAGAGGACGAGCATGGTGGGGCCGCCGCGGCGCTCGATGGCCGCGCGCCAGGCGAAGGAGGTTTCGTTGGCGTCGGCGGGCCGGATGACGCAGACGTTCTCCATGGCGCGCATCGAGGCGAGGTGCTCGACGGGCTGATGGGTGGGGCCGTCCTCGCCCAGGCCGATGGAGTCGTGCGTGAAGACGTAGATGACGGGAAGGCCCATCAGGGCGGCCAGCCGGATGGCGGGGCGGGCGTAGTCGGAGAAGACGAAAAAGGTGGCCGCATAGGGGCGCACCCCGCCGTGGAGGGCCAGGCCCGAGCTGGCGGCGGCCATGACGTGCTCGCGGACCCCCCAGCGGATGTTGCGGTTCTCGTAGGCCCCGCGCGCGAAGTCGCCCGAGCCGGCGATGAGCGTGTTGTTCGAGGGGGCGAGGTCGGCGCTCCCGCCCATCAGCCAGGGGATGCGGGCGGCGAGGCCGTTGATCGCCTTCCCCGAGGCGGAGCGGGTGGCGAGCGGGCCGTCCCCGGGCGCGAAGGCGGGGAGGCCCTCCTCCCAGCCGTCGGGGGGATCCCCCGAGAGGGCCGCCTCGAAGCGCGCCGCCAGCTCGGGATGCGCATCCCGGTAGGCCGTGAGGCGATCGTTCCACTCCCGCTCGAGCGCGCGCCCGCGCGCGCCGCCCTCGGCCATGTGATCGCGCACACGCCCGGGCACGAGGAAGGTCTCCTCCTCGGGCAGGCCGTAGACGCCCTTCGTGCGCCGCACCTCCTCCTCGCCGAGGGGGGCGCCGTGGGCCGCCGCCGTGTCCTCAAAGTTCGGCGAGCCGTAGCCGATGTGGGAGCGAAGGAGGATGAGGGTGGGGCGCCCGCTCTCCGCCTTGGCGCTCTCGAGCGCCCCGGCCATGGCGGCGAGGTCCTCGGCCCGATCGCCCAGCTCCACGACGTGCCAGCCGTAGCCCTCGAAGCGACGGCCGGCGTCGTCCGAGGTGGCCAGGGATGTCTCCCCCTCGATGGTGATTCGGTTCCCGTCGTAGATGCAGATGAGCTTGCCGAGCCCGAGGTGGCCGGCGAGGGAGGCGGCCTCGTGGGAGGCGCCCTCCATCATGTCGCCGTCGCTGCAGAGGACGTAGGTCCAGTGGTTCACGATCTCGTGGCCCGGGCGGTTGTAGACGGCCGCGAGGTGGGCCTCGGCCATCGCCATCCCCACAGCGTTCATGAAGCCTTGGCCGAGGGGGCCGGTCGTCGCCTCCACCCCGGGCGTGAGCCCGTACTCGGGGTGGCCCGGGGTCTTGCTCTCCCATTGGCGGAAGTTGACGATCTCCTCGAGAGGCAGATCGTAGCCCGTCAGGTGGAGGACGGCGTAGAGCAGCATCGAGGCGTGGCCGCAGGAGAGGACGAAGCGGTCGCGGTCGAACCAATCCGGGTTCGCCGGGTTGTAGCGCAGCGCCTTCGTCCAGAGCACATAGGCGAGCGGGGCGAGGGCCATCGGCGTTCCCGGGTGGCCGGAGTTCGCCCTCTGCACCGCGTCCATCGAGAGGGCGCGAATGGTGTGGACGCTGAGCGCCTCCACCGGCATCTCGTCCAAACCCGTTCGCCGGGCCGACGCTTCGGTTTCCGAGCCGATTTCGTTCACAAAAACATCTCCAGTGGAATTCCCACATTCCGGCGGCGCGGAAGGACGCCCCCAGCGGGGCCCCCGGACGCCGCCCGCTAGGCGCCGCCCACCGACGCCTCCTCCTTCAGGCGCCGGATGTTGCGGAGCCAGCCCTCCAGCCTGCCGATGACTTCCTCGGGCGAGACGGGCGGCCCGCCGGCGGCATCATCCATATCGTCCCCCGCCCTCGCCTGCAAGGGCGCATGGGCGGCCGGGCCCAGCTCGGCCTCGAGCTCCTCGATGCGCCGCGCCAGGGCGGAGGAGCGAACCCCCAGGCTCTGGGCCTTGCGGTAGATGTCGAGGGCGAGGCGCCGGTCGCCCTCCTCGAGGTACATCCGGGCGAGCCCCTCGAGCATGGGGTCGAGCTCCGCCTCCGCGATGCCGGGA
>JAZGDQ010000296.1:0-2930 GCA_036477985.1 bacterium | reverse complement strand
CGTACTCCTTGACGTTCCTCTCGAAAAACGCACGCGCCAGCAGGTCCTCCGGCGGAATCGGGACTTCGGGAATCCGGGCCATGGCTCCTCCTGTGGTTGTGTCTCGCTTCGCAGCCGAATCTGAAAGCGCGCGCCCAAGGCCGCCGGAGCGGCCAGGCTCAAATCTTTTTCACGACCAAGTCCACGCCGTCGACGCCGATCACCTCGCAGCCGATGATCTCCCCCGCCTCGGCCTCGGTCTCGTGGAGGAAGACCTCCCCGTCCACCTCGGGGGCCTGGCGCCGGGTGCGCCCGTGCAGGAGCCCCTCGGCGGTCATCCCCTCGACCAGGACTTCGACGCGCCCGCCGATGAGGGCGCGGTTCGCCTCGTTCTGAATCCCCTCCTGGAGGCCAAGGAGGCGGCGGAGCCGCTCCCGCGCCACATCCTTGGGCACTTGATCCGGCAGCCGGGCGGCGAGCGATCCCTCCTCGGGCGAGAAGACGAAGCCGCCCAGCCGGGCGAAGCGCACCTCGGCGGTGAATTCGAGGAGGCGCTCGAAGTCGGCCTCGCTCTCCCCGGGAAAGCCGACGAGCATGGTGGTGCGCAGGGCGCAGCCGGGAACCGCCTCCCGGATGCGCTCGACGAGGGCGCGCGTCCCCGCCTCGTCAATCCCCCGGCGCATGGCGGCGAGAACGGGGGTGGCGATGTGCTGGAGGGGCATGTCGATGTACTCGACCACCTTGGGCAGGTCCCGGAAGGCGGCGAGGAGCTCGTCCGTCACGCCGCGCGGATAGTTGTAGAGCACCCGTATCCACCGCAGCCCCTCCACCGCGTTCAGCCGCTCGAGCAGCCCGGCGAGGGAGAAGCCCATCCCGCGGTCGGTCCCGTAGCTCGTGATCTCCTGGGCGAGGAGGTTCACCTCCCGCACCCCGGCGGCGGCCAGCGCCTCGGCCTCCTCCAGGACGACCTCGGCCGGCCGGGAGCGGAACCTGCCCCGGAAGCGCGGGATGACGCAGAAGGTGCAGGGGCGCGAGCACCCCTCGGCCACCTTGAGGTAGGCGCTCGGGCCGGGCTCGGCGAGGAGGCGCGGCAGCCGCCGGCTGTAGTCCATCAGGGTGTCGGAGAAGGCCTCCCGCGCGGGCAGGGCGCCCCCCTCGCGCTCCGCCAACAGGTCGGGCAGCCGGTCGTACTCGCGCGTGCCGAGGAAGAGATCCACCTCGGGCAGGCCCTGGGCGAGCTCCCCCCGGTAGCGCTCGGCGAGGCAGCCCGCGACGACGAGGGTCTCGAGCCCCTCCTCCTTCAGGGCCGCCAGCTCGAGGATGGTCTCGATCGACTCCCGCTTGGCATCCTCGATGAAGCCGCAGGTGTTCACGATGGCCACCTGGGCGTCGGCGGCGTCCCCGACCAGCTCGTAGCCCGCCCGGACCAGGGCGGCGAGCATGATCTCGCTGTCCACGGTGTTCTTCGCGCAGCCGAGGGAGACGAGGGCGGCGCGCGGGGCCCCGGCCGGCGGCGCGGGCGCGGCGCGGCCGATGAGGGGAATCTCCGCCTGGGGGCGGATCTGGAGAAGATCGCTCATGCGCTCCCTCCGCGTCCGCCGGGGTCGAGGTGCCACTCGTCCTTGGGCCGGTTGAAGTAGCGCAGCGCGACGTCCGGAAGCTCCTCGCGCAGGAGGGCGATCAGGCTCGCGATCCCGATGGCCTCCCCCTTCTCCTCCACCCCGGGCAGGGTCTCGATGTAGATCCGCGGGTCGATGCACAGGTTCTTCAGCTGCAGGACGTGGAGGCCCGTCCGGCGGCAGAAGGCGAGGAGGGCCTCGACCTCCGCCTCCCGGTCCGTCACCCCCGGGAAGACGAGGTAGTTGATCTGGGTGTAGAGGCCCGCGTCCACCGACGCGCGGACCGTCTCCTCCACCTCGGGGAAGGCGTAGTCCTCGGGCCGGTAGTAGGCGCGGTGCCACTCGGGGAGGACGCTGTTCGTGCTCACCCGGATGCTCTCCAGGCCCGCGGCGGCGAGACGGCCCGCCCACTCGGGCAGGCTCCCGTTCGTGTTCAGGTGAAGGGTGCCCTCTCCCGTGCGCTCGCGGATGAGGCGGCAGGCGCGCTCGATGATCCCGGCCTGGAGAAGGGGCTCCCCCTCGCATCCCTGGCCGAAGCTCGCCACCGCCTTCTCGGCCGACTCCAGGTGGGGGGCGGCGATCTCGCAGATCTCCTCGGCCGAGGGGGCGAAGCCGATCCGCTCGTGGCTCGCCTCGAAGAGGTCGTCCGTCTGGAGGGAGATGCAGCCGCGGCAGTCGGCGTTGCACAGGGGGGCGATGGGCAGGCCGATCTCCCAGCGCCCGGCGAAGAGGTTTTTCGCGGCGAAGCAGTGGGACTCCCCGGCGCAGCGCGCGAGGTGGGCCACCAGCCGGTTCTTGGGGTGGCGCTTCATCTTCTCGGCCACCCGCTCGGGAAGGCCCCGGTCGTCGAAGCCCTCGGGCCGCCACCGGGGGCAGTCGTCGATCGGCACGGCGGCGCAGACGAGCTCCCCGCTTTCCTCGTCCAGCCCGAGCGCCGTGTAGGCCCAAAGGGGGAGCGCCGCCGACTCCGGCGCCCGCTCGGCCACGGGGAGGAGAGTGCGCGTCCAGCCCGGAGCCGGGAAGGCGCAGACCGCCTGGAGGGGAAAGGGGCCCTCTCCCCAGTCGGCCTCCTCCACCGTGACGAGCGCGTCGCGCCCGGGGTCCCCCCCCACGGGTTGGCTCTCGGGGATGGTGAAGAGCTTGCTGCCCTCGGGCAGGGGGGAGAGCTCGCCGGACTCGGGGGCGACGGGATCTTCCCCCAGGGCGCCGACCATCTGCAGGTCGGGGTGCTCGAAGATCTGGCCCTCGGGGTCTGCGGCCACCATGAGCGTGGACATTGGCGCGGAGGAGCCTCCTGCGCGGCCGGGGCTACCGGACGGCGGTGAACCCGCG
>JAZGDQ010000295.1:0-3328 GCA_036477985.1 bacterium | reverse complement strand
AATGGCGTGAAAATCATGAATCCAAATGGGAAATCCGGGTGAATAATGCTCCCCGTCTCATCCCCGAAGGAGGGCCGGTCTTGGAAGCGGCGGACGTAATCACCAAATCGCTGGAGATGAACTCCTGGACGGTCCGAAAGGCCCTCGAGGACCTTTCGGACGCGGACCTGTTGAAGCGGCCCAACGCGGACTCCAACCCCATCGGCTGGCTCTTGTGGCATCTGACCCGCGTCGAGGACGGGGTCATCGCCCGCATCACCGGCGCCCCCCAGGTCTGGATGGAGGGGAAATGGCACGAGCGGTTCGGGATGGAGGCCGATCCCCAAAACAGCGGCCTCGGGCACACCCTGGAGCAGGTCACGGCCCTCAAGCCCGGCAAGGAGGCTTTGCTCGGGTACGCCGCGGCGGTTCGCGAAAAGACGACCGCGTGTCTCGAGAACATCACCTCCGCCGAATTGGACCGGGAGATCGAGGACGTCATCGGCGGCGCCATCCGGGTCGGCGAATTGCTCGGGAGGCTGACGGTGGACCACTTCCACCACGGCGGGCAGATCTGCTACCTCCGGGGCTACATCACCGGATGGGGCTGGTTCCCCCTCTAGGGGAGGGAGGGAAGGAGCCTCTCCTTCTTCGGAGTTCCCGAACAGCCGCCTCGCCCCGACGTGCGGCGCCCGCCCCGGTGCGGGGCGCCCCGCCGTGGGTCACCCACCCCGCTCAGGCGCTCTCCGCCCGAAGGGGCCGGGCCATCAGCTCGCGCACGGCCTCGCGCGGGTCCTTCCCCTCGTAGAGGACGGCGTGGACCTGGGCGCAGATGGGAAGCTCGACCCCGAACTTCTCGGCGAGCGCCAGCGCCGGGGCGGCCGTCGTCACCCCCTCGGCCACCGCCGTCATCCCGGCCCGGATCGCCTCCAGCTTCTCCCCCCGCCCCAGGCGCAGGCCCACCGTCCGGTTCCGGCTCAGGTCCCCCGTGCAGGTGAGGACGAGGTCGCCCATCCCGGCGAGGCCGGCGAAGGTCTCCGCCCGCCCGCCCATCTCCTCGCCCAGCCGGGCCATCTCCCGCAGGCCGCGCACGATGAGGGCGGCGCGCGCGTTGTGGCCGAGCTCGAGGCCGTCGGCGATTCCGGCCGCCAGGGCGATGACGTTCTTCAGCGCCCCGCCGAGCTGAATCCCCACCGGATCGTCCCCGGTGTAGACCCGGAGGCAGGAGCCCTCGAAGGCCCCCTGGACGGCGGCGGCGGCCTCGGCGTCCTCCGAGGCCGCGGTGACGGCGGTGGGCATCCGCCCGGCCACCTCGCGCGCGAAGCTGGGCCCGGAGAGGCAGGCGAGCGCGGGCGCCCCGCCCGGGCGGCCCGCGAGGGCCTCGGCGATGATCTCACCGGGAAGGGCGAGGCTTCCCGCCTCGATCCCCTTGGTGGCGCTCACGATGAGAACGCCCTCGTGGAGGGCGGGGGCGAGCTTCTCCCAGACGGGGCGCACCACGTGGCTCGGCATGACGCTCAGGAGAAGCTCCTGGCCCGCCGAGCCGGCCTCGGCCAGATCCGAAGTGAAGCGCAGCCCCGGCGCGAGGGAGGCGCCGGGAAGGTAGAGATCGTTCTCGTGCGTCTCGCGCATCCGGGCGCAGAGATCCTCCTCGAACACCCAGAGCGTCACCTCGTGGCCGATCTCGGCGAGGAGATCCGCCAGCGCGGCGCCCCAGGCGCCCGCGCCGATGACGGCGGCCCGCAGCGGAGTCATCTCGTCCCGCACACGCAGGAGGAGGGAGCGGGCGGCGCGGCCGCGGGGGGGGAGATCACTTGGCCGCCTTCCGCTTTCCGGCCGGCTTCTTCTTTCCCAGGGCGGCCTTGCGCGCCGCCGTTCCCCGGGCGACCGCCTTCTTGCCGGCGGCGGTCTTCGCCTTCCACTTCGTGCGGTGGCGGAGGAACTCCTCCTCCTCCCAGACGTGCTGGGTGCCCTCGCCCATGAAGACCACGAAGACCTCGCAGCCGTCCGGGTACTCGTAGGGGCCGTGGGGAAGGTCCCAGCCGAAAACGTAGTCGCCCGGGCGCAGGTCCCTGCCCGCCACGCACATCCGCCCCTTGGTGACGAGGATGGAGTGCCAGCTCCTGTGGGTGTGCTCGGGTTCGACGTAGCCCTTCGGGAAGCGCACCTTCATGTCGATCCGCTTCATGACGGGATCGTAGGCGAAGATCTTCACCTTGACGCCCGGCGGGAGGGTGAGGAGTTCGTTCGTGACTTCCGTCTCCCACTTCACGTCCTTGTCGTAGGTCGCGATGAAGCGGTTGTCGGGCTTGCGGCGGGCGCTTTTCCTTTTGGGCGGCATGATCCCTCCTCGCGGGCGGTGAAAGGCCCCTCACCCGGCGGGCCGGCGGTGAAGACGGGAGGTTCGAAAGGCGGGGCGCTCCGGCGGCCTCATTTCTTGGAGACGAAGATCCGGGCCGCCATGTCGCGCCCCAGGGCGATGCGCTTTCCGGCCACCGAAACCGTGACGGGCCCGCCGAAGGGGGCGTGCTCCTCGACCGAGATCGAAACGTCGGGATAGATGCCCTGCTCCCCGAGGTAGATCAGGATATCCGAGTCGTCCTGAAGAACGCGGGTGATGGAGGAGGTGCGCCCCGCGTCGAACTCGCTGAGGGCCACCTCGTTGGGCGCCACCATGGTCCCGTCCTTGGACGGAATCGGATCCCCATGCGGGTCGAGGGTGGGATACCCGAGCGCCTTGTCCATGGCGGCCTCGACCTCCTCGCTCAGGACGTGCTCGAGCTCCTCGGCCTCGGCGTCCACCTTGTGCCACTCCAGGCCCACCTTCTGGGTCAGGTAGAGCTCGAGGAGGCGGTGGTGGCGGATGATCTCGAGCGCCACCTTCTCCCCCGTCGGGGTCAGGACCACGCCCTTGTAGCGCTTGTAGGCGAGGAGGTTCAGCCCGCCCAGCTTCTTGGCCATGCTTGTGACCGAGGCCGGGGAGATGCCCATCTTGTCGGAGATGGACTTGGTGGTGACCGGGGAGGTTTCCGCCTGAAGCTTGTAGATGTTCTTCAGGTAGTCCTCCATCTGCTTGCTGATGCGCGGGGGAGACGTCAAGAAAGGAGCCTTCCTCTGGGAGAGGCCGCCCATTCGAGCGGGCGAAATCACGGAGGCCAATGGTAAAAAGCGCCTCCGGGGGTGTCAACCGGGCGTCTAGCGGGTCCCGAAGAAACCCCTCCGCTCATAGATGAAATTTCCCTCGATGGGGAGGAGCTTGCGGTTGAAGCCGGGCGGGAAGGGCTTGAAGGGGCCCGCCTTGGTGACGGCCGAAACCGCCGCGTCGTCCAGGATCCGGTAGCCCGAGGAG
>JAZGDQ010000294.1:0-7101 GCA_036477985.1 bacterium | reverse complement strand
CCTACCCCTTCTTCAGCATCTCGATGAACTGCGTGACGGTGGGGGAGAGGTGCTTCTGGCGGCGGTGGATGAGGCCGACGGGGCGGGTGAGGCCGTTTTGCCCGATGGGGATTCCGCGCAGGGTTTGCATCGCCACCTCTTTCTGGATGGCGGGCTCGGGCAGGATGCTCACCCCCGCCCCTATCGAGACGGCCTGCTTGATGCTCTCGATGTTGTCGAGCTCCATCACCACCTCGACCCGCAGGTTGCGCCGGCGAATCTCCCGGTCGATCCGCTTGCGGATGGCGAGGTCGGGGTCGAAGGCCACGAAGGGCTCGCCGGCGATGTCCTCGAAGCGGACCGTCTTCCTCCGCGCCAGGCGATGCCCGGGGGCGCAGACGAGGAGCATGGCCTCGTTCCGAAGGTGGATGACCGAGAGGGCGCGGCTGGCGGGCGGGTAGGAGAGGATCCCCACGTCCACCATGTCGTCCACCACCGACTGGACCACCTCCTCGGGGTGGAGGCACTCGAGCCGCACCCGCGCATCGGGGTAGAGGGAGCGGAAGCGCTGCATCAGCGCCCCCATGTCGTGCAGCCCGACCGAGTAGATGGCGGCGACGCGCACCGTCCCCTCCACCCGGCGCTGGACCCGGGCGATGTCCTCGAGGGTCTCGTCGAAGCCCTCGAGGAGGCGGCGGCAGGCCTTGAAGAACTTATCCCCCTCGGCGGTGAGGGTGAAGGGCCGCTTGCTGCGGTCGATGAGGCGCGCCCCGAGGTCCCCCTCGAGCTGGCGGATGGCCTGGCTCGCCGCCGATTGGGTGACCCCGCTCTCGGCCGCCCCGCGGGAGAAGCTGTGGAGGCGGACGACCTGGCAATACAGGCGAAGCGTCTCGATGTTCATAACGGGGGGAGCCTACATCATTAGCGAAGCTAATTCAATGTATTAAAAATTTTAGCTTGGCTTATGGTTCCGGATTTTGTATATTATCTCCCCCCTCGTTGTATGGGGATCATCCGCGCTTCCGCCCTCTCTGAGAAGGCCCGTAGCCGGTTGAAAGTCCATTATATTCAAGGGGCTATACATGACTCGCCGAAGCGCCCCGCGCGCGCAGGGGCTTTACCATCCCGCTCACGAGCACGACGCCTGCGGCGTGGGCTTCGTCGTGGACATCCAGGGCCGGAAATCGCGGGGCATCGTCACCGACGCCCTCACCGTCCTCAATAACCTCTCCCACCGGGGCGCCACCGGCAGCGAATCCAACACGGGCGACGGCGCCGGCATCCTCCTCCAGATGCCCGACAAGTTCCTTCGAAAGGCGTGCGACGCCCTCGGCCTCGCGCTCCCCGCCGCCGGCGCCTACGGCGCGGGGATGGTTTTCCTTCCCCACGACCCGATCCAGGCGAACCGGTGCGAGGAGATCTTCGAGTCCGTCGTCCGCGAGGAGGGCCGCGAGATCATCGGCTGGCGCAAGGTCCCGACCGACCCCTCCTCTCTCGGGCCCACCGCCCGCGGCGCCGCCCCCGAGTTCCGCCAGATCTTCATCGGCGGCTTCGAGGACGCCGGGGACGGCATGGAGGTCGAGCGCCGCCTCTACGTCATCCGCAAGCGGGTGGAGCACGCCATCCTCAACTCCGACATCCGCGACCGGGAGGACTTCTACATCCCGAGCCTCTCCTCCCGCACCCTTATCTACAAGGGGATGCTCACCGGCCTCCAGCTCGAGGCCATGTTCCCCGACCTCGCCGACCCCGGCCTGGAGTCGGCCCTGGCCCTCGTCCACTCGCGCTTCTCGACCAACACCTTCCCCTCCTGGCCCCTGGCCCATCCCTACCGCTACCTCTGCCACAACGGGGAGATCAACGCCCTGCGCGGCAACATCAACTGGATGCGCGCGCGCGAGGCCCTGTGCGAATCCGAGCGCCTGCCCGAGATGGGGCGCATCCTCCCCATCATCACCGAGGGCGGAAGCGACTCGGCCATCTTCGACAACGTGCTCGAGTTCCTCTACATGGCGGGGCGCGAGCTGCCCCACGCCATCCTCATGATGATCCCCGAGCCCTGGAGCGGGCACGCCTGGATGGACGCCGATCGCAAGGCCTTCTACGAGTACCACGGCTGCCTCATGGAGCCCTGGGACGGCCCCGCCTGCATCCCCTTCACCGACGGGACGATGATCGGCGCCGTCCTCGACCGCAACGGGCTGCGCCCCTCGCGCTACTACGTCACCCACGACGACGTGGTCATCATGGCCTCCGAGGTGGGCGTCCTCGACATCCCGCCCGAGCGGATCCGCCTCAAGGAGCGCCTCCACCCGGGGCGCATCTTCCTGGTGGACACGGCGGCGGGGCGCATCGTGGACGATGAGGAGATCAAGAGCCGCTACGCGGCCGAGCATCCCTACGGCGAGTGGCTCAAGACCCACCTCGTCCCGGTGGGCGAGCTGGAGGATCCGCCCTACCTGCCCGAGCCCGACCACTCGACCGTCCTCCACCGCCAGAAGGTGTTCGGCTACACCCACGAGGATCTGCGCTTCTTTCTCGGCCCCATGGTCCTCCTCAAGAACGATCCGGTGAGCTCGATGGGCGCCGACGCCGCGCTGGCCGTCCTCTCGAACCGCCCGCGCCTGCTCTACGACTACTTCAAGCAGCTCTTCGCCCAGGTGACGAACCCCCCCATCGACCTCATGCGCGAGGTGCTCGTCGCCCGGATCTCGACCACCCTGGGGCCCGAGGGCAACCTCCTGGATCCCCGGCCCGAGTCGTGCCGCCAGATCAAGCTCGAGTCCCCCATCCTGAGCAACGAGGATTTCTACCGGATCGTTCACGTCGACCGGCCCGGCTTCAAGGCCATCACCCTGTCCATGCTCTTCCGCGCCGAGGACGGCGGGGAGGGGCTCAAGAAGGCGCTGGAGGAGCTGTGCCGCCGGGCGAGCGAGGCCGTCGCCGACGGGTGCACCCACATCGTCCTCACCGACCGGGGCGTCTCGAAGGAGCACGCCCCCATCCCCGCCCTGCTCGCGACCGCGGGGGTGCATCACCACCTCGTCCGCCGGGGGGAGCGCACCCGCGTCGGCCTCCTCGTCGAGACCGGCGAGGCGCGCCAGGTGCACCACATGTGCCTGCTGCTCGGGTACGGCGCCGGCGCCATCAACCCCTACCTCGCCTTCGAGACGCTCGACGACATGATCCGCGGCGGCTCCCTGAACGGGGTGGACCACCGCACCGCGGTCCAGAACTACATCAAGGCCCTCGACAAGGGCATCCTCAAGGTGATCTCGAAGATGGGGATCTCGACCATCCAGTCCTACCGCGGCGCCCAGATCTTCGAGGCCATCGGGCTCAACAAGGCGTTCATCGACCGCTACTTCACCTGGACGACCTCGCGCATCGGCGGAATCGGCTTGGACGTGGCGGCCGAGGAGGTCCTGCGCCGCCACCGCAAGGCCTACCCGGCGCGCCCGGCCGGAAAGCCCGAGCTCGAGGGAGGCGGGGACATCCAATGGCGGCGGGACGGGGAGTTCCACCTCTTCAACCCCGACACCGTCTTCAAGCTCCAGCACTCCACCGCCACCGGCCGCTACGATATCTTCAAGGACTACACCGACCGGGTGGACCGCCAGACCAAGAACCTCGCCACCCTGCGCGGCCTCCTCGAGTTCCGGTGGGCGCGCGAGCCCGCGCCGCTCGAGGAGGTCGAGCCGGTGGAGACCGTCATGGCGCGCTTCTCGACGGGCGCGATGTCCTACGGCGCGCTCAGCCTGGAGGCGCACGAGGCCGTCGCCGTCGCCATGAACCGGGTGGGCGGAAAGTCGAACTGCGGCGAGGGGGGGGAGAACCCCGACCGCTACACCCCCGACGCGAACGGCGACTGGCGGCGCAGCGCCGTCCACCAGGTGGCCTCGGGCCGCTTCGGCGTGACGAGCGAGTACCTGGTCAATTGCGACGGCCTTCAGATCAAGATGGCCCAGGGCGCCAAGCCCGGCGAGGGCGGCCAGCTCCCCGGTCACAAGGTGTACCCGTGGATAGCCGAGGTCCGCTATTCCACACCCAGGGTTGGCCTCATCAGTCCGCCGCCGCACCACGATATCTACTCGATCGAGGACCTCGCCCAGCTCATCTACGACCTGAAGAACGCCAACCCGCGGGCGAGCGTTCACGTGAAGCTCGTCTCCGAGGTCGGGGTGGGCACGGTGGCCGCCGGCGTCGCCAAGGCGCGCGCCGACACCGTCCTCATCTCCGGTTACGACGGGGGCACCGGGGCCGCCCCCGTCACGAGCAACCTCCACGCCGGAACGCCCTGGGAGCTGGGCCTCGCCGAGACCCAGCAGGTGCTCGTGCTCAACCGCCTGCGCGACCGCATCTCGGTCCAGGTGGACGGCCAGATGAAGACCGGGCGCGATGTCGTGGTGGGCGCCCTTCTCGGGGCGGACCAGTTCGGCTTCGGCACCGCCCCCCTCGTGGTGCTGGGGTGCATCATGATGCGGGTGTGCCACCTCAACACCTGCCCGGTGGGGGTCGCCACCCAGGATCCCAAGCTGCGCGACAAGTTCACCGGGCAGGTCGAGCACCTGGTCAACTACTTCCGCTTCGTCGCCGAGGAAGTGCGCGAGTACATGGCCCGGCTGGGCTTCCGCACCATGGACGAGATGATCGGCCGGGTGGAGCGGCTCGACGTCCGCAAGGCGATCGACCACTGGAAGGCGAAGGGGCTTGACTTCTCGGCCATCCTCCACAAGCCCGATCCGGGCGAGGAGGCCGCCATCCGCAAGGTGACGGACCAGGACCACGGCCTGGAGAAATCGCTCGACATGCGGGTCATCGTCCCCCGCTGCCGCGGGGCCATCGAGGAGAAGACGCCGGTCGAGATCGATCTTCCCATCCGGAACACCGACCGCACGGTGGGGACCATCCTCGGCTACGAGGTGACGCGCCGCCACGGCGGCGAGGGCCTCCCGGAGGACACCATCCGCATCCGCTTCCAGGGCTCGGCCGGCCAGAGCTTCGGGGCCTTCCTCCCGAAGGGGATCACCTTCTCCCTCGAGGGCGACTCGAACGATTACATGGCCAAGGGGCTCTCGGGCGGGAAGATCGCCGTCTTCCCGCCGAAGGAGTCCACCTTCGCGCCCGAGGAGAACATCCTCATCGGCAACGTGGCCCTCTACGGCGCCACCTCGGGGGAGGCCTACTTCCGCGGCCTCGCCGGCGAGCGCTTCGCCGTCCGCAACAGCGGCGCCCGGTCGGTGGTGGAGGGCGTGGGCGACCACGGCTGCGAGTACATGACGGGCGGGCGCGTGGCCGTGCTGGGCCCGACGGGGCGGAACTTCGCCGCGGGCATGTCGGGCGGCGTCGCCTACGTCCTCGACGAGGCGGGCCTCTTCGAGCGCAGCTGCAACCTGGAGCTGGTGGACCTCGAGCCCCTCGTCGCGCCCGAGGACGTGGAGGAGCTGAAGACGCTCATCCAAAGCCACGTCCGCTTCACCGGGAGCGCCGTCGGGGAGCGGATCCTCGGGGAGTGGGAGGCCCTCCTTTCCAAGTTCGTCAAGGTCATGCCGCGCGACTACAAGCGCGCGATGACGGTGATCGCCCAGGCCAAGGAGCTCGGCGTCCCCTGGGAGGAGGCCGTGATGGCGGGCGCCCATGGGTAAGCCCACCGGCTTCGTCGAGTTCGGCCGGGAGGATCCGAAGAAGCGCCCCGTCGAGGAGCGCGTCCGCGACTGGGACGTGGTCTACCTCGCCGCTCCGGTCGAGACGCTCCAGCGGCAGGGCGCCCGCTGCATGGACTGCGGCATCCCCTTCTGCCAAGAGGGGTGTCCCCTGGGGAACCTGATTCCCGACTGGAACGACCTCGTCTTCCGCGGCCTCTGGCGCGACGCCATCGACCGCCTCCACGCCACCAACAACTTCCCCGAGTTCACGGGCTGGCTCTGCCCCGCCCCCTGCGAGGACTCCTGCGTCCTCGCCATCAACGACGATCCGGTCATCATCAAGGAGATCGAGAAGCACATCATCGAGCGCGCCTTCCGCGAGGGCTGGCTCGAGGCCCACCCCCCCCAGGTGCGCACGGGGAAGAAGGTGGCCGTCGTGGGCTCGGGCCCCGCGGGTCTTGCCGGGGCGCAGCAGCTCAACCGCGCCGGCCACAGCGTGACCGTCTTCGAGCGCGACGACCGCCTGGGCGGTCTCCTGCGCTACGGCATCCCCGACTTCAAGATGGACAAGAAGTACATCGACCGCCGCATCGCCCTCATGGAGGAGGAGGGGGTGGTCTTCCTCACGAACAAGAACGTGGGGGTCGACCCCACGGCCGCGCAGCTGCGCGAGGAGTTCGACGCCGTCCTCCTCGCCGCCGGCGCCCTGCTCCACCGCGACCTGCCCATCCCGGGCCGCGAGCTGGAGGGGATCCACTACGGCATGGAGTACCTCACCCTCCAGAACCGGCGGCTGGCGGGCGATGTCATTCCCGATGAGGAGTTCATCACGGCCAAGGACAAGCGCGTCGTCGTCATCGGCGGGGGGGACACCGGGGCCGACTGCGTGGGAACGGCCCACCGCCAGGGGGCGCGCTCGGTCACCCAGTTCCAGTACCATCCGCGCCCGCCCGACCGGCGCGACGACCTCAAGGACCCCTGGCCCCTCTATCCCCGCATCTTCCGCACCTCGCCCATGTACGAGGAGGGCGGCAAGCGGTGCTTCTCGATCCAGACCAAGGCGTTTTGCGGGAAGGGCGGCCGCGTCCGGCGGATTCGGACCGCGCGGGTGGACGAGCGGCGGGACGAGGAGGGCAATGTCGTCTTCGACGAGATTCCGGGCACGGAGGAGGAGATCGAGGCCGACCTCGTCCTCCTCGCCCTCGGCTTCGCCGGCCCCGACTGCCATCCCCTCCTGGAGGAGCTCAACCTCGAGCGTGTCGAGCGCGGGGACGTCCGCCGCGACGAGAGGTGGATGACGAGCGTCCCGGGCTTCTTCGTCGCCGGCGACATGATGCGCGGCGCCTCCCTCGTCGTCTGGGCCATCGCCGACGGCCGCTCCGCCGCCCGGGCGATTGACGAGCACCTCATGGGCGAGTCCGACCTCCCCGCCCCGCTCGAGTAGGCTCGGCGGCTTTCTCCTCCAGGAAAATCAGAA
>JAZGDQ010000293.1:0-2022 GCA_036477985.1 bacterium | reverse complement strand
GTCAAGCAGCGCGATTCCCATGTGCACCTGGTCGATGAGCAGGCCGGGGACGTGCGGCGCGCCGTCGTAATAATGGTGCAGGCGGCCGCCTTGATCGCGGCAGCGGCTCCAGAGGAGCTCCAGCGCGCGCAGCGCGCGCTCCCGGCAATCGGGCCGCTTCAGAATCCGCGACGCCTCCAGATAGGACGATATCGTCTGCGCGTTGGCGTCGGTGTAGATCCACTCGTCGATCACCGAGAACATTTTTTGGGGGTGATGGGCGACCGCCCCGTCCTTCTCCGCCGGGACGCGCAGGTAGTCCTGGCATCCGTAAAAGGCGGCGCCGGCGGGATCCGACAGCGCGCCGTTCAGGAACTCGATGATCTCCTCGGCCAGCCGCCGGTAGGCGGGGCGCCCGGTGAGCCGGAAGACGCGCAGGCAGTTGCCGAGAATCCCCGCGTGATCCGCGAGCAGCTTCTCGCGGTGGGGCTCGCTCCAGTCGGCCTTGGAGGAGTAGCGGAAGAACCCGCCGTCTTTCTCATCGTAGGTTACGCTCGCGCGCATCTTGTCCAGCGTCAGCGCGACGTGCTCGAGGTGGGCGGCGTTTCCCGTCGTCTCGTAGCGGTAGAGCAGGAAGTCGTTGGCCTCGGGATGGGGAAACTTGTGGTCGGGGCCGTAGCCGCCGTGAACGCCGTCCGCGAGCCCCTCCAGGATCTTCGTTATCTCGGCGACGCCCGACGCCCGCACCTTTTCTTGCGCGCCCGCCGTGGCGGGGGTCGCCGGCGCCCCACCAGGGGGCGCCACATCGGCGGGCGGCGCCTCATCGGCGGGCGGCGCGGCTTCCGGAGACCCGGCCTTCCCCTCCTGATGGGCCGTGTGAATCCGCACCAGGACGTTCCCGAAAGATTCGGGCGGCATGTGGTTCACCGTGGCCAGCGTGTCTCCCTGGGGCGTCATGAATACGATGGTGGGCCAGCCGTTCTGGTTGTAGCGGACGTCGATGTCCGGGCGCTGGGCGTTCTCGACGCGCACCGGAACGAAGTAGGCGTTCAGCAGGGCGGCGACCTCCTCGTCCGAGAACGAGGTTTCGTCCATGTTCTGGCAGAAGGCGCACCAGAACGCGCCCAGGTAGAGCATGACCGGCTTGTCTTGCTCTTGGGCCTTTCGGAAGGCCTCCGGCCCCCACTCGAGCCACTTGATGAGGTGCGCCCGGTTCGGATTCGGCGAGAAGCGGATCATGCCGGCCCCGCCGTGTCCAAAGACCCGAACGGACCCCTCCCGGCGGGCCGGCCCTTGCGGCGGCGGCGGGCGGGGTCTGGCGCCTCGGGATCGCGTGCGGCGTATCTCATGCGCCCTCGACGAGCATCAGGTTGGCATCCGCCGTGGCCAACCGGATGGCCTTCGCCCCCTCGTACTCGGAGGAGTCGTGCCAGGCGCGGGCGGCCTCGACGCTGGGGAATTCGAGCACGACGGCCCTCGGGTAGGGGCACTCCCCTTCGAGGACCTCCATCTCCCCGCCCCGGACCAGGAACTTGCCCCCGTATTGCGCGACGGTCGCCGTGTTCCGCTTCACGTACTCCTTGTACGCCTCGGGATCGTTCACCTTGATCTGCGCGATGATGTATCCGGCCACCTTCATCTCTCCCGTGTTTATCCGGATCTCACGTATGGCCGTGTGCGTGACGCCAAATTAGCACAAAGGGGGGGAGGAATGCGCCGCCGGGCCGATTCGCGGGGAATCCCTGGATGAGTGATGAGAGCGGCTTCGCAAATGCCTGGAAGCGGCGGCGGTTTCCCGGATTCCCCGGGGCTGGGGGGCGGCTCACCCCTGGAAGCCCCGCTCGAAGACGCTCTGCATGAGGTCGCCCTCCTCGAACCGGGCGAGCCGGTAGTCGCGGATGTCGGGCTCCGGGCAGGCCCCCGTCATGATGAGCTCGGCCATCATCTCGCCCACCGAGGGCGAGAGCTTGAAGCCGTGCCCGCTCATTCCGGTGCAGATGAAGTAGCCCGCCGCCGTGGGGGCGCGATCCATGATGGGCATCC
>JAZGDQ010000292.1:0-4561 GCA_036477985.1 bacterium | reverse complement strand
GGGATGCGGTCGGTGATCATGAGCCAGAGGAAGATGGCCGCCCTCTCTCTCCCCCCTCACTCGGCCGCCGCGGCGCAGCGGAAGCCGCTGATGTTGTTGCGCAGATCGGGCGCGTGGTAGTCGCGGAAGGCGGCGCGGAAGACGAGGGGATCGCGGATGTTCCAGGCGCCGCCGCGCTTGACGCGCACGCTCCCCAGGGCGGGGCCGCGCGGGTTGCGCCCGGGCGCCGTCCGGTAGGCGTCCCTCCCGAACCAGTCGGCGATCCACTCCCAGACGTGGCCCGCCATGTCGGCCGCGCCGTAGGGGCTCTCGTGCGCGTTGCCGCTCCGCCCCACGGGGTGGGTCCGGCCTCCGCTGTTCCCCCTCCACGAGAGCTTCGCCGGGTCCCAGGCGTTTCCCCAGGGATAGTGCAGCCCCCCGGCGCCGCCGACCTGCCCGCCGCCGCCGCTGGCGGCCTTCTCCCACTCGGCCTCGGTGGGGAGGCGCCCGCCCGCCCAGCGGCAGTAGGCGGCGGCGTCCGCCCAGGCGACCTGGACGACGGGGTGATCGGGAATGTCCTCGTGCCGGCTGCCGGGGCCGTGACGGCTGCCGGGGCCCAGGGGCGCGCGCCAGCTCGCGCCCTTCACGCGGCGCCACTCTCCCCCACTGTCTTTTCCCACTCCTCCCAGCACCCAGCCCCATCCCTCGCCCTCGCCCAGGGTGCGGCGGCCCGTCTCCCCGGCGAAGCGGGCGAAGCGCGCGTTCGTGACCGGATGCTTGCCGATGTAGAAGGCGTCGAGATGGATGCGCCGCGCGGGGGCCTCGTCGGCGAAGCGATCCGCCCGGCAGCGGGGACACCCCTTCAAGAGCGCTAGTGCCTCCGCCGCCCCCGTTCCCCGCATGAACGCGCCCGCCGGGACGAGAACCATGACCGCCCCGCCCTTGCCGATTCGCGTGGAGGGGAGGGTCCGTTCGGCGGCGGCCGCGGCGGGCGCGGCGGTCGCGCCGGGAGGAAGGAGGAGGGCGGTGAGGAGGAAGGTTGTGAGTGCGAGAGCGATCCGCAGCGAAGACACGATCTCCCCCTCGTCTTTGCGATAGGAACAACCTTGCGAAATGGGGATCGAAGCAAGACCAAGGGGCCGCATGCCTCCCCCTACCCCATCACCTCCTCTCCCCAGGTGCGGATGAAGGCGGGGCGGTCGGGGACGTGGGCCGAGACGCGCAGATTTTGCACGCCCATCTTCTTGAGGGCGGCGATCCGAGCCCGGCACTCGCCCGGGGTTCCGGCGACGGCGAAGCGATCGAGCAGATACTCGCGCAGGCCCAGCTCGTCCACGAGGCCGCGCAGGGCGAGGAGGTAGGCGCGCACATCGTCCACCCGCGCGGGGCGCAGCCCGAGGTTGAGGACGGCGCTGTCCCCGCTGCCGATGCCCGCCGTCACCCGGCCCCCCGACATCTCTGCGAGGGTGGCCAGGGCGCTGGCGGCGACGGCCGGGTGGCGCGTCAGCGGGTTGATGACGCTGGGGCCGAAGGAGATTCGCCGGGTGTGGGCGGCGCAAACGGCGAGGGAGGTGAAGACCTCGCGGTAGAGGGACTGGGAGTCGGTCAGCCAGATGAAGTCGAAGCCCGCCTCCTCGGAGAGGCGGCGCCACTCGGCCAGCGTCGCGGGCTCGGGGGGCGTGAAGGCGATTCCGTGCTTCATGAAAGACCCTTCCGGAAAGAGAGAGCCGGCGGCGCGCGCAACTCTCGGCGCCAGCGGCGCACGCAACTCTTAGGCGGCAGCGGAGCACGCCGCTCTCGGGCGACGCTTAGCGTCTCGCCTGAAGGGATGATGTATAGGACAGTTCGGAGCGGAAAAAAAGGGCGGGGCATTGCGCCCCGCCCTTTATCTCTTTCTCTTCCGGCCGGGGAGAATGTCCCCTGGGGCCGGGACGGACGGTCAGCCGCCCGTTATCGGGCGCCGGCGTCTCTATTCCCCCCCGAGCGGCCGGCGCAACGCACCGAGGGGCTGAACCACTGCACTTGCAACACCGGGTTCCTTTCCGTTCTCATCGGACCATATGATCCTCCCCTCGGATTCAACCGCCTTCCCTCGGAGCCGCCGCCCCTTTGGCTCCCCTGGGCCCCTGCGTTGCCGCAACACCACGGAGCCCGTCCCCCCGGCCCTTGCCGGGTGACGGCGAAACCGCGCACTTTCACGCTCAACTTCACGCCCGAATTCCCGCGCGTTCCGCCCCGTCTCTGTGTCTTTCTATTAAACTACTAAAAATATGGGAGGGAGATCGGAAACGCGCAAGGGAAAACGGGGCGGGCGAAATTCCGGAGAATTCTACTCGTTTATCTCCGCCGCCATTTCCGCTTGATATCGTTGCGTCTCTGGAATGGTTCGGAAAATGGCGAAATGTCGTCTCGAAAAATTATGCGAGAGATCATTTCTCCGATTCGGGCGCGGGGGAATTCCCCTCTCGCTGCTTCTTCGCGCGAAGGCGCACCCGCACCTCGGCGGGCCGGACCTCGAGGAGGCGCATCCCGGCGGGGAGATCGATATCGCGCGCCGTGACGGCCCGCTCGTGGAGGCCGGCGCGCGCCCCCGCCAGGTTGACCGCCACCCGCAGGCGCGCGGCGTCCAGGAAGTTGAGGATGTCCCGCCGCCCGCGCAGGCGCACCTCGGCCCGCCGGGTGCGCTCCCCGCCCAGGGCGAGGCCGGCGGGCAGGTTGTAGAAGACGACCGGGACGGAGAAGCGCTCCTCGGCGCCGGCGCCGAAGCGGCGGAAGAAATCGCGCGGGTCCTCCCGCTGGCGCATCCCCAGGCTCCAGAGGGCGAGGACGGCGGCCAGGACGGCCAGCTTGGCGCGCCAGTCGCCGAGGACGGCCTCCTTGAGGAAGGCCTCCTTGCGCCCCGGCGCCTCCTCCCCCCTGCGCGCCTGGAGGCGGGCGGTGAGCCAGGCGGAAAGCGCATCGGCCGTCTCGACGCTCTTGATGCGCCCGTCCTCGACGGTGGACACCTCCCCCCTCTCCTCGGAGACGACGACGGCGAGGGCGTCGGAGCTCTCGGTGATGCCGAGCGCGGCGCGGTGGCGGGTGCCGTAATCGGGCGGAAGGTTCTCGGCCTCCGAGAGGGGAAGGACGCACCCGACCCGGTGCACCCTTCCGTCCTGTATGTAGATCGCCCCGTCGTGATAGGGCGTCCCGGGCGAGAAGATGGTCTCCAGGAGGGCGGGGCGGATCTCGGCGTCGATGACCTCGCCCGGGCTCCGCAGGAGGGGCTCGATCGAGTCGCGCCGCTCGAGGACGACGATGGCGCCGATCTCCTTGCGCGCCAGTGCGAAGACGGAGCCGGCGAGGGCGGCGAGGCTCTCGTCCGCCAGCCGGACCCCGCGCGCGAGGCGCAGGAGGAGGCCGAAGGGGCGCATGGGGTTGAGCCGCCGGAGGACGCGCTGAATTTCGGCCTGGGAGTGGATGAGGAAGAAGATGAGGAGGGCGATCCAGAGGGCCCAGAGGAGGAAGGACGTCAGGGTGAGCCCGGCGGCCTGGGCGGCGAGGTGGCCGAGCCACGCCGCGAAGACGCGCAGGAGGAGGCGCATGGCCTGGGTGCCGCGGATCCGGACGTAGACCTGGTAGAGGAGGAACCACATGATCCCGACGTCGATCGCGTGGATCCAGGGGAGGGGGCCGAGGAGGCCTTCCGCGATCCCGAAGGGCGCGCCCATCTCTCCGCGTCTCCTCCGCCGGGGGCGGCGGGCCGCTGTTCGGCCCCGCTCCGGCGGACGCAGCTCGGCGGGCGGATGGTGCATAGTCGCGCGGATTCCGCTTCGTGACAAGTTCGGGTTTTCCGGGGCCGGGCCCGGCTGGCGCGAATCGCTCTAGGAGATCCCCGGGAAGGCCGCCGGGGAGGGGGAGGAATAGAAGGAGGGCCCCCCCTAATTCTCTCCGCCGGCGGAGGGCGCCTCGAGCACGTCGCCCCACCCCGCCTCTTCGTCCTCGAAGACGGCGATGTCGCAGTAGATCTCGATGTAGTTTCCGTCCGGGTCGGTGATGTAAAAGGCGCGGTTGCCGCTTCCGGCGTAGAAGCCGTCCCCCTCGGGGCCGTGCACCACGGGGCCGTACTTGATCTCCACCCCGCAGCTCTTGACGTGCTTGAGGGCCTTGAGCCATTCCATCCGGTTCGGCGTCTCGAAGGCCAGGTGCTGAAAGCCCTCCTTCTTCTCGGTCATCGAGTTGCGGGCGCCGGGGTATTGGCTGGCCGCCTCATCGGGCGCCTGGAAGAAAACGACCTCATGGTGGCTCCGGTCGCAGCGCAGGAAGACGCAGGCGCCGCCGGGCACCTGGGCTCCCGGCCCCGAGCGGCTCGTCACGCGGAAGCCCATGACGCGGGTGTAGAAGTCCTGCATCCGGTCCAGGTCGCGCGTCCAAAAACCCACGTGGCCGATTTTGGCGGTCTTGAACATGAATGTCTCCTTCGGGAATCGCGGATGGGACGGGCGCCCGGGCGAACCGCCCCCGATCCTTCCCCCCCCTCCGGTCGCGCGCCGGTTCGCGGCGGACTCCCGGCGGTCCGCGACGGACTCCCGGCGGTCCGCGG
>JAZGDQ010000291.1:0-4296 GCA_036477985.1 bacterium | reverse complement strand
GTTGAGGCCCCCCCGCGCGGTGTGATACGCCTGCCCTCCTGTCCCGATTGACCAGCGGGCGGAGGACCTTTTCCGGAGGAGGGATCGACGTGGCCCGGCGGGTGGGAGCGCTCAGGAAAAACCGCCTCCACGAGATGTACCGCACCATGCTGCTGATCCGCCGCTTCGAGGAGGCGGCGGACGATCTCTACATGGCGGGCAAGGTGATCGGCGGCGTCCACCTGAGCATCGGCCAGGAGGCCTGCTCGGCGGGGGTGTGCGCCGCGCTCAAGCCCGAGGACGCGATCCTCACCACCCACCGCGGACACGGCCACTCCATCGCCAAGGGCTCCGACCTGAAGGGGATGATGGCCGAGCTTCTGGGCAAGGCGACCGGCCTGTGCCGCTCGAAGGGCGGCTCGATGCACATCGCCGACATCTCGAAGGGCCACTACGGGGCGCACTCCATCGTCGGGGCGAACATGCCCATGGCGGCGGGCATGGGCCTCGCCTATCAGCTCGAGGGGAAGGGCCGCGTGGTGGCCGTCTTCTTCGGGGACGGGGCCTCCAACCAGGGCAGCTTCCACGAGTCCATGAACCTTTGCGCCGTCTGGAATCTCCCGGTGGTGTTCTTCTGCGAGAACAACCTGTACGCCGTGAGCTTCCACGTGGAGCGCTCCACCGCCGTGAAGGACATCAGCGTCCGCTCCCAGGGCTACGGCGCGCCCGACGTCACGGTGGACGGGATGGACGTGGCGGCGGTGCACGAGGCGGCGGCCGCCGCCGTGGACCGGGCGCGCAAGGGGGAGGGCCCGACGCTCATCGAGGCGAAGACGTATCGGTTCTTCGGCCACTCGCGCGGCGACCCCCACTACGGCGTCTACCGCACGAAGGAGGAGGTCGAGGCCTGGCGCGAGCGGGACCCGCTCCTCGTTTGCGAGAAGATGCTCAAGATGACCGGGGCGGAGAAGAAGGCCCACCGGGAGGCCGTCGAGCGCGAGATCGCGGCGGCGGTCGCCTTCGCCGAGGCGAGCCCCGAGCCCGATCTCGACGTCGCCCTCGAGGATGTTTTCGCTTAGGAGCGCGCATGCCCGCCCTCACCTACGCAGAAGCCATCAACCTGGCGCTCCACGAGGAGATGGAGCGCGACGAGAAGGTCTTCCTCCTCGGGGAGGACGTGGCGCTCTCCTACGTCTACGGGGTGACGAAGGGGCTCGCCGACCGCTTCGGGGAGGATCGCGTGCGCGACACCCCCATCAGCGAGCTGGGCTTCACGGGCGCGGCCGTCGGCGCCGCCATGGCCGGCTACCGGCCCGTCGTGGACATGCGCTTCATGGACTTCATGACCCTGGCCATGGACCCCATCGTCAACCAGGCGGCCAAGCTGCGCTACATGCTCGGGGGGCAGATCTGCGTCCCCCTCGTCGTCCGCGCCCCTTCGGGGGCCGGGCTCCAGTACGGCTCCACCCACGGCCAGAGCCTCGAGGCCTGGTTCATGCAGGTGCCCGGGCTCAAGGTCGCCGCCCCGAGCGGCCCCGCCGACGCGAAGGCGCTCCTCAAGACCTCCATCCGCGACGACAACCCGGTCGTCTTCGTCGAGCACAAGATGCTCTACCGCGACAAGACGAAGGAGGAGGTCCCCGCCGGGGACGATCTCCTCCCCTTTGGGCGGGCGGCCGTCAAGCGCGCGGGGGAGGACGTCACCCTCATCGGGGTGAGCTATCAGGTGAACGTCTGCCTGCGGGCGGCGGATGCGCTCGCGGAGGAGGGAATCCGCGCCGAGGTGGTGGACCCGCGCACCCTCGCGCCCCTCGACACGGCGGGGATGGCCGAGTCGGTCCGCAAGACGGGCCGCTGCGTCATCGTCGAGGAGGGCCACCTGCGGAGCGGGGTGGGGGCCGAGATCGCCGCCGCCCTCCACGAGGAGGCCTTCGACCACCTCGACGCCCCCATCGGCCGGGTGGCCGCCCGGCAGGCGCCCATACCCGTCCAGACCAGGCTCGAGCGCCACATCCTCCCGAGCGTGGAGCGCGTCGTGGCCGCGGCGAAGAAGGCGCTCGGCATCGCCGCCTGAGCGGACCCGCCTATTCTCCCCCTCCCTTCCCCTCGCAACTTTCTTCTCAGGTTTCCGATCCCGGAGGGGCAGCGCCGCGCGCTCGGCTGAGCTCGCCGAAGTCAGGCCGGAGGGGGAGGGAATTTCCGGCCACTTCCTTGGGAAGGCGAATCGAAAGAAACTACCTCGGGGAGGGGAACCGCGGAGTTGTCATGTTGAAAACCCATGCAGCAAAAAAGCGGATTCCTCGGGCAGCGCCGGTGGCGCTGCCATGCTCGGAATGACGCCACAAAATCGGACCACCGAGATGAAGAGTTCCCGGGTGTTCAAGAGCGCCAACGACTGAAGAACGTTTTCGGAGCCGCCGCCTAGTCCACCATCCGCTTGAGGCGCGGGTCGAGGATGTCGCGCACCCAGTCCCCCAGAAGGTTCACGCCCAGGACGGTGAGCATGAGGGCGATGCCGGGGAAGAGGGAGAGCCAGTACGCCGTCTCGAGGAAGGAGCGGCCGTCGGCGAGCATCCCGCCCCAGGTGGGCGTGGGCGGCGGCACCCCAAGGCCCAGGAAGGAGAGGGCCGACTCGATGATGATCATCCGGCCCAGGTAGAGGGTGGCGATCACGATGGCCGCGGACATGACGTTGGGGAGGAGGTAGAGGAGCATGATCCGGGCCGTCCCGCAGCCGACCGCCCTCGCCCCCGTCACGTACTCGTTCTCCTTGATCGAGAGGACGGCGCCGCGGACGACGCGCGCGTAGACGATCCAGGTGCGCAGGGCGATGACCAGAATGATGTTCCGCAGGCTCGGGCCCAGGATGGCGACGACGCTGATGGCGAGGAGGATGAAGGGAACCGCCAGCGCCGTGTCGATGATCCGGCTGATGATGGTGTCGACGATGCCGCCGAAGTAGCCCGCGACAAGCCCGAGCGTCACCCCGATGATGCCGCTCAGGAAGACGGTGGCGATCCCCACCATGAGGGAGATCTGCGCGCCCCAGATCACCCGGCTCAGGATGTCGCGCCCCTGCTCGTCCGTCCCGAGCCAGTAGGTTTGGTTCGCGGCGTCCACGAAGCCGGGCGGCTTGAGGTAGCGCGCCAGATCTTGATCGGTCGGGTCGAGAGGGGAGAATAAGCCCGGCGCGACCGCCAGCGTGACCACGATGACGACGCAAATCAGGCCGAAGATCGCCGGCGGGCGGCGCATCAGCTCGCGCATCGCCAACTCGAAATCCGAGGGCCCCCGGGGCTCCGCCTCGTCCAGCGTCATGGCGGGCTCGGGGATTGCCTGGGCTTCCTCGACGACCATTCCGGGCCTCCTGCCCTTTCGGGCCTAGCTGTACGAAATCCGCGGGTCGAGCCAGGCGTAGAGGATGTCCACGGCCAGGTTCACCCCGACGAAAACGAACGAGAGCAGCGCCACCGCCGCCTGGACTATCGGATAATCCTGGTTGCTGATGGCGTCCACCACGAGAAAGCCCACCCCCGGCCAGGCGAAGACCGCCTCGGTCACGACGGTCCCGCCCAGGAGAATCCCCAGCTCGAGCCCGATGAGGGTGACGACGGGTATCGAGGCGTTCTTGAGGGCGTGGCGGACGATGACCAGGTATTCGACGATTCCCTTGGAGCGGGCGGTGCGCACGTAGTCCATCTCGAGGACTTCGAGCATCCCCGAGCGCATCATCCGGGTGATGCGCGCGGTGGCGTAGAGCCCCGCCGTCACCGCCGGAAGGATGATGTACTCGGGCCCCTCGAAGCCGGAGGTCGGGAGCCACCTCAGCTCCACGGCGAAGACGATGATGAGCATGAGGCCCAGCCAGAAGTTGGGAAGCGATTGGCCGAACATCGCCCCCACCGTGCTCGTGTGGTCGATCCAGGTGTTCCGGAAGGTGGCCGAGAGAATCCCCGCCGGGATGGAGATGACCAGGGCGACAACGACGGCCGAGAAGGCGAGGAGCACGGTGTTGGGAAAGTGCTCCAGCACGAGGCCCATCGCGGGAATTTCGTGGCGGTAGGAGAAGCCGAAATCCCCCCGGAGGACGCCCTTGCTATCCCCGTAGCCGACGAGGAAGGACCAGAACTGGACGTGGAGCGGGCGGTCGAAGCCCATCTCCTTGCTGAACGCGGCGATGTCCTCTTCGGTGGCGTCGAGCGGCATGAGGACGGCCGCCGGGTCGCCCGTGAGCTGGAGCATCAGGAAAACGATGACGAGAATAGCGCCGAGGACGAGCAGGCTCTGGAGGACACGTCGAATGATATAAGCGCGCAT
>JAZGDQ010000290.1:0-4908 GCA_036477985.1 bacterium | reverse complement strand
CTTCTCCTACGGACTGGAACGGCTGATCCGCCTGCATTTCGTATCCTCTGCCGCTTTCGGTGTGGTCCTGAGATGGAGAGCCGGGATGGAGTCGGGTTTCCATCACCTTTGTTTTTTTCGAGTGCGCTATTATCTTCTCACAACGGCGAGGAGGATGCCAAATGTGCAATCCGCCTCCCGGGGGGCTGTGGGGGCTGCGGGGCCCCGGTTTTCTCGCATTTTGAGAGGGTGATTTGGAAAATTCACCGTTTTCCCCCGGCCACGCCGCCCGGGCGCGGCGCTACCAGATGCGCCGCCTCGGCCTCGGATGGGGGGCCGCCCTGGCGGATCTCGCGGTGACGGCCGCCTTCCTCGCCCTCTTCCCGGCGGGGCCGCTCCCGGAGGCCTCCCGCTTCCTGGCGGGGGCGGCCTTCTTCGGCCTCCTCGCCCTGGCCCGGGAGGCCGCCTCCCTCCCGCTGGACTACCTCGCCGGCTTCCGCCTGCCCCACCTGGCGGGCCTTTCCAACGAAACGCTCAAGGGGTGGTGGGCGGACCGGGCGAAGGGCCTGGCGCTCCTCCTCTTGCTGGGCGCCCCCGTGGCCGGCGGCTTCCTGGAGATCACCTCGGCCCGTCCGGCGGGCTGGTGGTGGATCGCGGGCGGGCTCGGCGCCGGCCTCGGGGTCGTCCTCGCCCTGATCGGGCCCGTGCTTCTCGCCCCCCTCTTCTTCCGCTTCCGTCCCCTATCTGCGCCGGAGCTGGCGGGCCGCCTGGAGGATCTGGTTCGCAGGACGGGCGCGCGCGTGCGCGGGGGAATCTGGGAGATGGACCTGAGCCGGAAGACCAAGGGGGCCAACGCCGCCCTGGTGGGCTGGGGGCCCTCCCGCCGGGTGGTGCTCTCCGACACCCTGCTCGCCGAGTACGGCCCGGAGGAGATCGAGGCGGTGCTCGCCCATGAGATCGCCCACCACCGGGGACGCCACATTCCCCAACTGATGCTCGGGCGGGCCCTCTCCCTGATGGCGGGCCTGTTCCTGGCCGAGCGGCTGCTTCAGGGGCCATGGGGGGCGGGCGCCCTTCCGGGGGCGGGGGCCCTCCCGGGGCCGGACGCCCCTGGCTTCATCGCCGCCGTCTGGATCTTCCTCACCCTTTGGGGGGCGGCGCTCTCGCCCCTCCTGCTCGCCTACGCGCGCCGCCTGGAGCGCTTCTGCGACGACTTCGCGGTGCGCCATACGGGGGGAGGGGGCGGGCTGGCCTCTGCCCTGACCAAGCTGTGCGAAAAAAACCTGACCGATCCCGAACCCCCACGCTGGGCGGTGATCCTCGCGCATTCGCATCCCGCTCCCATTGAGCGGATCCGGCGCGCCCGGCAGGCGGAGGAAAAATGTTGACGCCGGAAGCGGTTATGCGAGGATCACCCCTCACCGTAAGGGTTCGGCATCGGTCAGGTCGGTGAGTCTCTCCTCATCGAAAGCAGGCGGCGCAAGGCCGCAAATTCCACCGGGGCGGCGGCTCGCCTCCCCGTCAAAGATTATTCTCGTCCATCAACGCCAGGGTGATGTGGAAGAATCCGGCCCCGCTGTCGGGCGGGGGGTACTGGCCGCCGAATAGGTTCCGCACGTTGAAGGAGATGACCTCGGGGGGTACGTTCCGCTCGATCTGCTCGAGGGAGGCCGCCTCCTCCTTGAGCATGGAGGAGAAGCTCTGGGCGTCCGCCTGGGAGCGCGAGGCGCCGGCGGCGCTCATCTGGGTGCGGAATTTCGATTCGACGATGCCCGGAACCGGCTCCATGATCCCGACCTCAGAGATGACGAGGGACACTTTCTCTGTTCATTCTCATCGGTGGCCGAAGAGGGGAACTTGAACCGTTTCGGGCGAAATCCCTCATAAATCAGGCAGAAAGGCGCCCTGGCGGAGGGGGTGCGGCCCCCGCTTCCGCTCCGAAAAGCGAATGGGGGCCGGGATTTTCAGAATTTTAGTTGTTTTCTCAGAAAGGGCAGGACCCACCGCTTGAGCGACTTGGCCTTCGGGTCGCTCTCCTGATTGCGGCCGGTGGTGATGAGCCGGGCCTCGCCCCCCGCACGCCGGAGGGCCTCCGCCAGCGCCTCGGCCTGGGAGTGGGGGAAGAAGCGGGAGCGGCGGGCGTGGAGGATGAGGAGGGGGGAGGGGAGCTTCCCCGCCCGGCCGATGGGGGAGCGGATCCGGTAGGCCTCGGGGACCTCCCCGGGACCCCCTCCCAGAATCTGACGGAGGCGGACGCGCCTCCCGGGCGGGAGGCCGGCGTAGGCCTTCTCTAGGTCGTACACCCCCCCCTCGACGGCGGCGAGGCGGATGTGCGGACTGCGGGCGGCGGCGAGGAGGGCCGCGGCCGCCCCCTGTCCGATTCCGTAGACCGCGATCGCGCCCGGGCGCACCCCGCCCCCCTCGGCGAGGTACTCGGCGGCCCGGAGGACGGCCTCCACGCTCCGGGGCCCGGCGAAGTCCTCGGGCCCGGTGCTCCCCCCGAAGCCGGGCAGGGAGATGCTCATCACGACGAGATCCTTGCGCACCAGGTCGAACATGGCCCCGCGGAAGCGCTGGGCGCTCCCCTGGCCGGCGTGGATGAGGAGCAGGGCGGGGTGGGGCCCTTCCTTGGCGGGCCAGAGGGCGAGGGCCTCCACCTTCCCCCCCTTCAGGGGGAGGAACCACTCCTTGATCCGCTCCCCCGCCTTGGTCCGGGTCTCGTAGCCGGCCGTGCATCCCGCGAGGAGAAGGGCGCCCAGGGCGAGGAAGGCGATGGCCTTGCAGGCGACGGCCCTCATCCATGGGGCGGAGGAGCCCCTGGACCGGCCCGTCCGGGGGCGGTGAGCGGCCTGCGTGGGCGTCATCGAGCGGACCTCGGGCGGCCGGGAGGAGCGTGGCGAGGCGCCGTTTTCCGTCATTCGCCGCCCCCCCGCCGGCGCCCGAAGAAAGGGGCGCCTGGGGCGATATTGCACCCAAATTTCGCCAAATTGAGACAAATTGCCAAATTCTCCGAAGCCCCGGCGGGGGCGGGGGCGAAAATGGGGCCGAAAAATGGTTGACCCGCTTTCGTTTTCGTAGTATATTCGCATTCTGGGAGCATAGGCACGTGAATTGCAATATATAGCTGTAGGTGAATGACGATCACCCAATATGTTGTATAGGAGAGGAGGCGCCGAGATGACGACGAAGACTTTGAAGCCTATCCACCGCGCCTGCCTTCGAAACCTCTGGCAGTTCCTGAAAGAGGATGTCTCCTACGAGGAATGGCTCCTGCGCCAGGAGGAGCTCGAGAGCAAGCTCGGCCCCGAGCCCGAGCTTCCCTTCGAGGCCGAGGAGCCCGATCGCACCAAGGCGGCCTGAACGCTTCCCGGGCGCCGCTTGCCGACTCCGCCCGCCGCCGGACGGGAGAGGGCGTTTCACCTCCGCCCCCCGCGCGCGGTCTTCTCCTCCCGGGCCGAAGGCGCTCCCCGAAGCGCCCTCGGCGGGAGGCGGCCGCCGCGGGCGAACGCCCCAGCGGCCCTTCACGGGCCGCCTCTCGCCCGGCGGAGTTGTGTTCGCCCCCGGCCTCAGCTTTCCAGGAACGATTCCACCTCGCCGAACAGCTCCTCGCGCCGCTTCTCCAGCTCCATGAAGTGGGTCCCCTCCCCGATGACGACGTAGCGCTTCTCGCGGCTGGCGGTGAGCGCCCGGTAGAGGCCCCACGCCTCGAGCTCGTTCGCGGCCCCGTCGCGATCCCCGTAGATGAGAAGAACGGGACACCGCACCTTGGCGGCGTCGTAGAGGGGCCGGTTGCGCGCCCGGTCGTAGGCGTCCGCGAGGGAGCCGTTCGAGAGGCGGATGGCGGGCGTCCGCCGCCGCGCGCCCTCGGGGTCGTAGCGGAGGAGCTCCTTCCAGTAGGCGCGCACCACCCGGGGGTCGCGCCAGCGGTGGTGGGCCGTTCCGGGGATGTGCCCCCACCAGCGTGCGTGGAAGTCCTTCTCGGTGGTCCAGGACCAGGCCCCCCGCCGGGGGTCCCACCTCCCCGGCCGGGCGGGGTCCTCGAAGCGGGCCGCGCGCGCGGGGGCGTCGTAGGCGTAATAGGGGGCGTAGAGGGCCGCCCGCAGGACCTGTCCCGGATGGGCGGCCGCGAAGGCGGGGACCAACGTCGTGCTCCAGGAGCGGCCCAGCATGTTCAGGCGGTCCACCTCCCGGCGGCGGCGGATGAAGCGCACCGCGGCCTCGATGTCGCGCAGGGCCTCCGCGCCCCGTATGGCGGGGGGCTTCCCCGCCGGGTCCGCCTCGAGCTCGGGGGGGCGGGTGGAGAGGCCGAACCCGCGCACCGACATGGTGAAGACGTCGAATCCGCGCGCGGCGAGGCGGTCCATCCAGGAGCGGCCCGAGACCGGGAAGTCGAAGGCGAGCTGCCCCGGCGACATCCGCCCGTGAACCATGAGGAGGGTGGCGGCGGGCCCGAAGCGGCGCTTCCCCCGCGGGCGCTTCTCCCGCAGGTGGAGGCGGACGCCCGGGTCCAGGGCGTCGATGAAGAAATCCTCCTGCACGATTCCCTTGGGCGGCTTGCGGTCCGGGCGCGAAGCCATACTCTCGGGCCTCCTCCCTCTTTGCGGGGCGCGCGCGCGTTCAATCTCTCGGCAACGGCGGAAACCCTATCAGAACCCCGCCGCCCCCGGTAGGGCGCGGCGCCGGCCGCAGGGCCGCGCCCCCCGTGCAGGGAGCGCGCCGCCGGGTTTTGCGATACTCTTTTCGGCGCCGTTTCGCCGTCTATGGGATCTGGGAGGATGACGCGCCGCCATGAAGCGCCCCCTGCTCGCCCGACGCCGCAACATCGGGATCATCTCCCACATCGACGCGGGCAAGACCACGACGACCGAGCGGATCCTCTTCTACTCGGGGCTTGTCCACCGGATGGGGGAGGTGGACGATGGCCGGGCC
>JAZGDQ010000029.1:0-3188 GCA_036477985.1 bacterium | reverse complement strand
GCGGCGTCGTACCTTTCCAAAAGGGTGAAGGCGCGGCCCAGCAGGCGGTGGGCGGCGGCCGATCGGGGACGCACGCGCAGGACCCCGCGGAAGCGGGTCACCGCCTCCCCGAGGATCTTCCGCCGCTCCTCCTCGGAGGACGCCGAGCGGGCCTTGAGGAAGAAGGAGAATCCCTCGGCCGTGCGGCCGAAGGCGTCGTTGCCGTCGAGATTCCGGGCGCGGCGCAGCCAGCTGTTCGCCACCTCCAGGGCGGCGTCGGCTTCCAGCGCCGGGGGCGCGGCGCGCGGCGCCAGGAGGTTGAGGTAGCAGGCGCCGGCTGCGGCCATGCGGTAGGCCGTGCCCTTTTGCTTGGCCGCCGAGCGCTCTTCGGTGCACAGGGTCCCGATGGCGACGCCCCCGCCGGGGCCCGTCCAGAGCACATCCTTCGGAAAGGCCGCCTTCTGCGCGCAGGCCGAGAGGAGAAAGGCGGCGGCGAGGAGTCCGCCCGCGGCGAGGAGTCTGCCCGCGGCCCGTCCCCGCTTGGTCCCGGGTTTCGCTTCCAAGACTTTCGCTCCACGGCGGCGTATGGACACTCCCGGCATCATGCCCCACACGCCCTCCAGGGTCAATTTGGGGCCGCACGGAAATCTTTCCGGACCCGTTGAATTCGTGCGGGTTTCGGAGGAGCCGGGGCGCCATGCGCCCGCCGCCGAAAGGGAACCCGGCCCGTCTAATATGGGAGCGGGGCTCGGCCGGGGGCCGGTCTGTTTTCGCCCCCAATTGGATTCGCTTTCATTCCAAACCCCGTTCTTGTACACTTTTTGGGTGCGGGTTGTTTCGACTTCATCTTCAATCGTGTAGTTGAATTCCACGGAAATGCCGCCTTGATACGGGGAAGGGCGCCTTCCCCGCCGGGAGTGCGGGCCGGCGGAGGAGCCGGCGAAAACTCTGAGCGAGGGATTGCGATGGAGCCTCTTTTCTGTTCCATGGGCCGGGCCCGGGGGCGGGCGCCGTTGGCGCTGGCCTCTCTTCTCTTCGTGTGGGGTTGCGTGGGCGGGAACGTCGAGGTGGGCAGACCCGTCACCCGCGTCGACCCGAGCAAAGAGACGCGCACGACGGGGGTCGGCATCGAGTCGGGCAACATCGAGGAAGTGGCGGACAAGATGGTCCGCTCCATCCTGAACGCGCCGGTGATCGCCCGCGCCAAGAACACGCCCACCGTGGCGCTCCTGCCGGTGAAGAACAACACGCGCTTCCCCATCAACAAGAAGATCTTCCTCGCCGTCATCAAGGCCCGCCTGAACAGCCAGGCCCGCGGCCGGGTGTATTTTCTGGCGCGCGAGGAGATGGCGGCCATCCAGGCCGAGCGCAAGCTCAAGCGGCGGGGGAAGGTGGACTTCGACCCGCGCCGGCGGCGCCGGGCGGTGGGGGGCGCGGATTTCTTCCTCACGGGGCGCCTCCACGGGCTGAGCACGGCGGGGCGCCGGGGCGTCTCCGATACGATCTACTATACCTTCAAGCTCATCGACGCCGAATCCTCCGTCGAGGTTTGGGAGGACATCATCACCATCAAGAAGGAAGGCCTCGACGACGTCATCTACCGATAGGGGGCCGCCCATGGCCGTCTACACCGGTTCCTTCCTCCGCCGCCTTCTTCCCCTTCTCGCCGCGGGCGGGCTCCTGGCGGGCTGCGCCGCCGCCTACGCGCGGGTGAATGTTTCCGAGAAAGACTACCGCGCGGCCGCCCGGGAGCATCCCGCCTACCTGGGCGGAATGGTCCGCGATCTTCTCGAGGAGGGGAGGCGCAACGAGGTCCTGAACTGGAACCGAATGGCCCTGCGCGCCCTGCGGCGGGGCGACCGGGAGGTGGCGAAGCGCTACTTCGACGGCTCCATCCGCGAGATCAACCGGGTGTTCTCCAACTCCGAGCGGGCCAAGAAGGCGCGCAGCCTCTGGTTCCGGGAGGAGATCAAGGACTTCAAGGGGGACCCCTACGAGCGGGCGATGGTGTTCTTCTACCGGGGCCTGCTCTACTACATGGACGGGGAGCTGGACAACGCGCGGGCCGCTTTTCGCAGCGGTCAGATTCAGGACGCCTTCGCCGAGGAGGCCCAGAACCGCTCCGACTTCGCGGTGTTCGATTATCTCGATGCGCGCGTCACCCAGCGGATCGATTCGCCCGAGGATGCGGTCCAGGCCTTCGCGCGGGCGCGGAGCCTGCGGCGCCGGCTCTCGGCGCCCGGGGCGGAGGAGAACGTCCTCCTGGTGGCCACCCTGAACCGGGGGCCCGCGAAGTACACGGCCCCAGGGAGGCGCCACGAGCTCCTCTACCATCGGGGCCCCGAGCGGCTCAAGAGCATACTGATTCTCAAGGACGGCCTCCTCCTGGGGGCGGCCGTTCGGGCGGGGGACCTGAATTATCAGGCGACCACCCGGGGCGGGCGCGAGTTCGCCTCCATCCTGAACGGAAAGGTGCAGTTCAAGAAAACGACGGACACCCTCGGAACGGGCGCGCTCGCCACGGGCGTGATCCTGAGCCGAGCCGCGGCGATGGAGAGGGATTCAAACCGAAGAGGCGCCCTCGCCGTCGGAAGCCTCGCGGCCCTCGCCGTGGGGGGGACGCTGAAGGCCATATCCGCCCTCACCCGCACAGAGGCGGACACGCGCACCTGGACGGCCCTGCCGGGGCAGATCTACCTGTGGAGCGGGAAGCTGCCGCCGGGGGAGCATGAGCTCGAATTCCGCTATTATTGGAGAGACGTGTGGAAGCCCGCCGCTTCCTCCGCGGGCGGCGCCTGGGAGGAGGCGGGGAGGATGCTCGCCGATCTCGATAAGTTCGGGCGAAGCTCGCAGCGGGTCCGCCGAATGCTCCGCTCGATCGGGGCCTCCGAGGAGAGAGATTCCCGCCGGAGAGTGACGGTTCGGGTGGAGCCGGGAAAGAAGGACCATTTGGTTTTCGTTCCCTCCCCGAACGCCCACGAAGGATAGGGGGCTCGATGCGTTCTGCGGGAAGGCGCTCCGCCGGGGGGGGAGATGACGCTCACGATGTCCTGCCGCGAAGAGGAAGGGAGACAATGAGAGCGATTCGATGGATGTTTGCGCTGGCGCTTGTCCTCGCTCTGGCGGGTTGCGAAGGCGCCTACACGGCGCGGCGCGTGCCCTCGGCCGACCTGGAGGACACCGAGACCGTCGTCCTCCTGACGAAGCCC
>JAZGDQ010000289.1:0-20583 GCA_036477985.1 bacterium | reverse complement strand
AACGCCTCCACCTCCTCGCGCCGGATGCGCGCCCACCGAGAAGGCCCGCTCATCGGGGCGCTTTTGCGCCGGGGGGCGGATGCGTCAAGACCCGTGCGCCGGCGGCCCCCAGATGGTACATTCGGATCACACCTCGCCGAAAAGAGCGCGCAGCGCAAACGAGGAGGGCTCCCCTTGCAGGAACTCACCGACAACGTTTTCTTTCATGAGGGTTTTCCGAACTGCGGCTGCGTCGTCACCTCCGAGGGGGTGCTGGCCGTGGACGGTCCGATGGACCCGGCCGCCGCGGTTGAGTGGCGCGAGTTCATGGCCTCGAAGGGCCCCCTCCGCTACGTCGTCCACACCGAGCACCACGCCGACCACATCGCGGCGAACCACTTCCTGGGCGGGACGGGGGTGGCGAGCGAGGTGACGGACGCGCTCTTCGAGGAGTCCTTCCCCTCCTCGGAGGCGGCGCGCGAGCGGCTGGGCGGGCGCTTTCCCGGCAGCGCCGGCCTCCTCGAGGGATACGAGGTCCGCCGCCCCGAAATCGTCTACCGGGACCGCCTCACCCTCCGCCTCGGGGGGCAGACCTTCCGCCTCATCCACGCGCCCGGCCACACCCGGGGGCAGACCGTCGTCCACGCCGTGGAGGCGCGCGTCGTCTTCACCGGGGACAACATCACGCCCGGGATGCACGCCTTCTTCCACTCGGCCTCGGTATGGGAGTGGTTCCGCTCGGTCGCCCTGCTCGAGTCCCTCGACGTGGACTGGTACGCGCCGGGCCACGGGGATCCGGCCGGGAAGGACGAGATCCCCCGCCAGCGCCGGAAGATGCTGGACGTCGTCGATGGGGTGCGCGCCCTCAAGGCCAAGGGCCTGAGCCGGGAGGAGACCATCGCCCAGGGGAGCTACATCGACCGCCCCGGCCTCGCTTATCCCAAGGAGCTGGGGGAGCGCGCCCGGGTGCTCGAGAGCGGCGGGCTCGGGAACATTTTCGATCAGCTCGAGGAGCACCCGGCCGGCTGAGGGGCGGCGGGTGCGGGCTTCGAAGACGGAGGGGAGGAGACAAGCGCAATGCCATTTTACAAACTGTCCGAGCTGGAGAAGAAGCCCGCCGAGGTGGCCGAGGGGTCCATGCAGACCGTCCCGGGCGAGCTCATGAAGGCGGGGGTGTTCACCTACCCGGAGGGTCCGGGGCCGCCCGCGCACTTTCACCCGAACGAGGAGCAGTTCGCCCTCGTCCTGGAGGGCAAGCTCCACATGGCGCTCGGCGATGAGGACAAGATCCTCGGGCCCGGGGATCTCATCCACGTTCCCCGGAACACAATCCACGGGATGCGCGTCCTCGAGGGCCCGGCGGTTCTGTTCACCGCGAAGAGCCCGGCCGGGGACGGGAGCCTGACCCAGGACTACTGCGTGGCGGACAACGCGGACGAGATCCGCGAGCGCCTCTCCGCCGCGGGGGGCTGATTTCGAGGACGAAGGAGAGGAGACCGCACTGTGCCCTTTTACCGGATTTCCGAGATAGAGAAGAAGCCCGCCGGCCTCACCGAGGGAACCATGCAGACCGTCGCGGGCGAGCTCATGAAGGTGGGGATGGTCACCTACCCGGAGGGCTTCGGCCCCCCCGCCCACGTGCACCCGAACGAGGAGCAGTACATCCTCGTCATGGAGGGGAAGATCCAGATGGTGCTGGGCGACGAGGAGCGCACCATCGGGCCGGGCGATCTGGTTCACATCCCCCGGAACACCTCGCACGGGATTCGCGTCCTGGAGGGCGGAGCGGTCTTCTTCACCGCGAAGAGCCCGGCCGGGGACGGGAACCTGAACCAGGACTACAACGAAGCGAAAGACGCCGGAGAGATCCGCGAGCGCCTCTCCGCGGCGGGGGGCTGACCGCCGGGCGGGCCTCACCGAAACCCTTCGCCGAAGAGGACGCGGCGTGCACCAGCTCACCGAGAGCGTTTTTTACCAGAACGGCTATCCGACCTCGGGCTGCGCCGTCACCCCGGAGGGGGTGCTGGCCGTGGACGGGCCCTGCTTCCCCTCCTCCGCGCTCGAGTGGCGCGACTTCATCGCCGACAAAGGCCCCCTCCGCTACCTCGTGAACAGCGAGCACCACTTCGACCACATCGTCGCGAACCGCTTTCTCGGCGGCGCCGTGGTCGCGAGCGAGTACACGAACGCGCACTTCCTCGATTCGGCGGGCTCCTCCGAGGGGGCCGCGGATCTCGTCCGCCGCCTCAGTCCCGGGGACGCCTCCCTCGTCGAGGGATACACGCTGCGCCCTCCCGAGACCGTCTACCGCGGCAGGCTCACCCTCCGCCTCGGGGGACAGACCTTCCGCCTCATTCACTCCCCCGGCCACACGCGCGGGCAGACCATCGTCCACGCCGTGGAGGCGCGCGTCGCCTTCACCGGGGACAACCTCACCCCCGGAATGCACCCCTTCTTCCACTCCTCCTCCCTCTGGGAGTGGTTCGAGTCCCTCGCCCTCCTCGAATCGCTCGACGTGGACTGGTTCGTTCCCGGGCACGGGGACCCCTGCGGGAAGGAGGAGATACCCCTCGCGCGCGCGCGGCTCCAAGAGCGCATCGAGGAGGTCCGCCGCCTCAAGGCCCAGGGCCGGAGCCGCGAGGAGGTGCAAGAGGAGGCGCGCTACATCGACCGGCCCGGGCTCGACTGGCCCCGCGAGGTGGGGCCGCGCGCCTACGACCTCGAAAAGGCGGGCCTGGGGGCCATATTCGACCAGCTCGAGGATCATCCCGCAGGCTGAGGGAGGCGGAGGGGGGCGGGCGAGGGCCGGCGCCGGCCTTCCGGTTCGCCTCCTTGTGGACCGGGAAGGCGGGAGGTAAGATCGGCGCGGTTGATCGATCCTTCCCGCAGCCGCCGAAAAAGGGGCGAGGGCGCATGGAGCAATCCCTCCACATCGACGATCTTCCCCTCATGCGGGATCCCTACTTCGTGATGGCCTTCACGGGCTGGAACGACGCCGCCGAGTCGGCCACGAACGCCGCCCGCTACCTGGTCGATCACCTGAACGGGAAGCGCTTCGCCTGGATCAACCCCGACCCCTTCTTCCAGTACTCCGACTACCGGCCCATCGTGCGCCGCGACACGGCCGGGCGGCGGCGCATCCACTGGCCGAAGAACGAGTTCTTCCACTGCAGCCGGCCCGACCTGCCCTTCGATCTCGTGGTGGGAATCGGGACCGAGCCCCACCTGAACTGGAAGCATTTCAGCCGGGACATCCTGCACCTCGTCCGCCGGTGCCGCGCCACCACGGCGATCACGATGGGCGCCCTCCTCGCCGGGGAGCTTCACACCGAGCCCATCCATCTGGTGGGCCTGGCGACGCGCCCGGAGCTGGCCGAGCGGCTCGGGGTGGAGATCACCAAATACGAGGGCCCCACCGGAATCGTGGGCGTCATCCACACCCTCCTCCAGGACGAGGACATCGACGCCGTCAGCCTCTGGGCGAACGTGCCCCACTACATCGCCTCCCTCTCGAATCCCAAGGCCGTCCTCGCCCTGCTGAAGTGCCTGCGCCGCTTCGGGGAGATTCCGCTCGACCTGGAGGATCTGGAGAATTCCACCGGCCGCTTCGACACCCAGGTGGAGGACGTCCTCGCCAAAAACCCCAGGGTCGCCGGCCTCTTCTCCCAGCTTCTGGGCCGGGGGCCGGGGGCGGGGAGCGAGGAAGGGGGAGGGGAGCTGCCCCCCGGAAGTGAGGTGGCCGACGAGATAGAGCGCCTCCTCCGCCACAGGAGAAACGGCGGGAGGACGGAAGAGGAGGAGTAGTCCGCCGCCCTCCTCAGCCTTCTTCGACCCTCCTCCACCCGCCATCACCCTGCTCCGCCCTTCCCCGGACCTCCTTCTCCCGGCGCCCACTCCCGCGCCGGCCGCGCCGGCCGCGCCTTTGCCGCGCTCCCCTCCATGAATCCCCGCCGGCGGCCCGGTCCCCGCGCCGGCCGTGCCGGCGACACTCTCTCCATCCTTGGCCCTCCCATCCGGTTGGGGCATGATGGGGCGCCCGTGCGGAACAAACCTTCGGGAGCGGGGGGAGAGGGAGAATGGCCGAGCGGTTCTACAAGGAGATGTTCGGCGCGCCCGGGGAGGAGGAGGACGTCGTCGGCCGCAGCCTCCCCCGGGTGGACGGGCCCGTGAAGGCGGCGGGCGCGCCCGTCTACGCCGCCGACCACAAGCCGCCGAACCCCCTCTACGTGGCCCCGGTCTTGGCTCCCGTCCCGTGCGGAACACTCGAGCGCCTCGACCTCTCGGCCGCGCGCAAGGCGCCGGGCGTCGCCTGCGTCCTCACCGCGGAGGACATTCCCGGCTCCCGGCGCTACGGCATGATGATGGCCGACCAGCCCGTCCTCGTGGAGGAGCGAATCTTCTCCCGCCAGGACGTGGTGGCCCTCGTCGCGGCCGAGACGGCCGCCCTGGCGGAGAGCGCCGCCCGCCTCGTGCGGATGAAGGTGCGCGAGCTGCCGGCGGTCTTCGACGTGATGGAGGCGCTGAAGGAAGGGGCGCCGATCGTCCAGCCGAACCATCCCAAGAAAGAGGGCGGCAACATTCTCGCCCGCTACAAGATCCGCAAGGGGGACCCCGAAAAGGGATTCGCCGAGGCGGACGTGATCGTCGAGAACGTCTACGATACCCAGCTGATCGACCACGCCTACATCGAGCCCGACACCGGCTACGTCGTCCCCAACCCGGACGGCTCGATCACCTGCACCGGCCCCACCCAATGCCCCCACATGGTGCGGCGCGTCGCGGGCTCGGTGTTGAACCTGCCCCAGACGAGCATCAGGTTCCTCTCCACCCCTCCCGGGGGCGGCTTCGGCGGCAAGGAGGAGACCTCCTTCGAGATCGCCATGCGGGCGGGCCTCGTCGCCCTGAAGACGGGCCGCACCGCCGTCTACACCTACACCCGGGAGGAGTCCCTCTCGGCGAGCGCCAAGCGCGTGCCCCTGCGCATCGAGCACAAGATCGGCGCGCGCAAGGACGGGACGATCACCGCCGTTCGGATCCACGTCTACCTCGACAAGGGGCCCTACGCCGGTGTGGCCGGGGGGCCGCCGCCCATGGTGGGCGGCATCCTGCGCAAGCTCATCATCCACGCCCCGGGCCCCTATGCGTGCGAGAACATCTGGGTGGACGCCTCCTCGGTGTTCACGAACAACCCGAACACCTGCGCCATGCGGGGGCTGGGTGTGCCCCAGGTCCACTTCGCCTGCGAGAGCCAGATGGAGGAGCTCGCCCTCCGCCTCGGGATGGACCCCTTCGAACTCCGGCGCCGCAACTGCTTCCGGGAGGGCTCGGTCACCGCGACGCGCCAGGTGCTGGATCAGAGCGTGGGCCTCCTCCCCTGCCTCGACGCGGCCGAGCGGGCGGCCGGGCCCCACCCGCGCGCGGGGGGCAAGAGCCCGGCGCTCCGCGGGCGGGGGATGGCGGCCTTCTGGTACTCGACCGGCACCGGCCTGGCGGGGGACGCCGTGGGCGCCTCGATTCACGCGGCCGACGACGGAAAGGTGCAGGTCGGCGTCGGAATCGTCGAGCTCGGCCAGGGCTCCGACACCGTCCTCTCCCAGATCGCGGCCGAGGCCGTGGGCGTTCCCATCGGGGACGTGCGCATGATGCCCGTCGACACCGACGCGATGCCCGAGAGCGGCTTCACCGCGGGCTCGCGCTCGACCACCTTCCCCGGGCTCGCCATCTGCCGGGCGGCCGAGGAGATCCACGCCTCCCTCGCGCCGGTCGCGGCCGGAATGCTCGAGGGGCCGACCGAGGACGTCGAGTTCAAGCGCGGGCGCGTCTTCATCAAGGGCGCGCCCGAGCGCTCCCTCTCCTTCGGGGAGGTGGTGACGCGCGCCATGCGGACGGGGAAGCGCATCACGGGCCAAGGCTGGTTCACCGGGGCGCAGCTCACATTCGATCCCGAGACCGGGGAAGGGGATCCCTACGTGGTCTACAGCTACGGCGTCCAGGTGGCCGACGTCGAGGTGGACCCCGGGACCGGGGAGATCCGGGTGGTGAAGATCCTGGCGGCGCACGACGTGGGCCGGGCCATCAATCCCCAGGCGGTGGAGGGCCAGGTGGAGGGGGGGGTGGCCATGGGGCTCGGCCAGTCGCTCATCGAGGAGGTGGAAACCCGGCGGGGGGAGGTGCTCACCCCGGACCTGGCGCGCTACGAGATTCCCGTCTCGGCGGACATGCCCGAGATTGAGTCCATCATCATCGAGGAGCCGAACGCCCTCGGCCCCTTCGGGGCGAAGGGGGTGGGCGAGAGCGCCATGGTCCCCACCCTGGCCGCCATCGCCAACGCCGTGCGCGACGCGACGGGCCTGCGCTTCTACCGCCTCCCGATAACGGCCGAGCGCGTGGCCCTCGCCCTGCACGCGGAAAAGGGGCGTGCGGCCTAGGCGGCGCCGCGTCTCCCCTCTATGCGCGCGTTCGTCCTGGCGGCCGGCCGGGGGGAGAGGCTGGGTCCGCTGGGAGAGCGGGTCCCCAAGCCCCTCCTCCCCCTGGGCGGGACGCCGCTCATCCGCTTCGCCCTGGCCAAGCTCCGCCGCGCCGGGGTGGAGGAGGCGGTGGTCAACCTCCACCACGGCGCCGAGGCCCTCCGCGCCGAGCTGGGGGAGGAGTGCGAGGGGCTGCGCCTGCGCTTCTCCCACGAGCCCGAGCTGCTCGGGACGGCGGGCGGGCTGAAGAAGGCCGAGCCCTTCCTTTGCGAGACCGGAGAGCCCTTCTTCGTCCTGAACGCGGACACCCCCTGCGGCGCGGACCTGGGGGCCGCCCTCGAACACCACCGGCGGGGAGGATTTCTGGCCACCCTCATCCTGCGCGCCGCCCCCGAGGCCGCCCGCTACGGCCTCCTCGGGGTGGACGGGGAGGGCCGGCTCCGGCGTTTTCTGGAGGCCCGCGCCCCCGGCCCGGCGGAAGGCGGGGTGACAGAGGCGATGTTCACCGGGCTGAGCGTCCTGGACCCCGCCCTGCTCGGCCACATCCCCCCCGGACGCCCGTGCGGGATCTCCGAGGAGGTGTATCCCCCCCTCATCGAGGGCGGCGCGCGGATCGGCGGGTTCTTGACCGATGCCTATTGGGCGGATGCGGGAACCCCCGGCCGCTTCCTCGACGCCAACGCGGATCTGTTGAGCGGGCGATACGTCCCCGAGCTGGAGTGGCCGCGCGGCGGCGCGCTCCTCCTGGAGGGGCGGGAGGCGCCCTGGGGGGAGGGACTCCTCCGTCCGCCCGTCCTGGTGGGGGAGGGGGCGGAGCTGGGGCCGGGCGCCGTGGCCGGGCCTTTCGCAATTCTGGGCAGCGGTGCTACTCTTGGCCGTAATGCTTCCGCCGCCCGAACCGTGCTGTTTCCCGGCGCTCGGGTGGCGAAGGGCGTTTCCCTGGATCGGTGCATCGTGGGGGCGGGCGCGGCGGCGGCGCCTGCCGGGACGCCGTTCGGCGGCGCGGTGTTCCTCGCGGATAGCGGCGATCCCCATCCATTTTGATCTTGAGCCGAAGGAGACGGTGCGGCGGCCGAGGCGCCGCAGCCCGGAAGGAGAAGAAATTTGCCTGAAGCGACCGCCAGCGCAGCCCTTCGGACGGGCCGCTCCCCGGTGTATTCCAGCGAGGGCATGGTGGCGACGAGCCATCCGCTCGCCGCGGGGGCGGGGCTGCAGATCCTCCGCGAGGGCGGCAACGCCGTGGACGCCGCCATCTGCACCGCCGCCGCCCTGAACGTGATGGAGCCCCAGTCCACCGGGGTGGGCGGCGACATGTTCATGATCTACTGGGACAACCGGAAGAAGAAGCTCCTGGGGCTGAACGGCAGCGGCCGCGCCCCCCGGGCGGCCACCCCGGAGCGCTACCGCGCCGAGGGGCACGAAACCGCCCCCGAGACCGGGATTCTCTCGGTGACCGTTCCGGGAGGGGTGGACGGATGGTGCGCCGCCCTGAAGCACTGCGGCAGCGGCCGCAAGACGCTCGCCGATCTTCTCGCCCCGGCCATCCACTACGCCGAGAAGGGCTTTCCCGTCTCGCCCATCATCGGAAGCGCCTGGGCCCGACAGGCGGAAAAACTGAACCTTTGCAAAAATTCGACCCGGGTCTACTTGCCCAATGGCCGCCCCCCCCGTGTGGGGGAGATCTTCCGCAACCCCGAGCTGGCCGCCACCTTGCGGAAGATCGCCGAGGGCGGACGGGAGGCGTTCTACGACGGACCGATCGCCGAGAAGATCGTCCGCTACATGCGGGAGGTCGGGGGGCTCATCGAGGCGGAGGATCTTTCCGCGACGGCGCACTCCTGGGTCGAGCCCATCCACACCTCCTACCGGGGGTGCGAGCTCCACGAAATTCCGCCGAACGGCCAGGGCCTCACCGCCCTCCTTTGCCTGAACATGCTCGCGGGCGACGATCTGAGCGCCCTCAGCTACGGCTCGGCCGACCACCTTCACCTCCTCATCGAGGCCATGAAGCTCGCCTTCGCCGACCGGAACCGCTACATCGCCGATCCGGGGATGGCCGAAGTGCCGATCGAGGGGCTGCTCTCGAGGGCGTACGCCGCCGAGCGCCGGAGGCTCATCCGCGAGGACACGGCCGGCCAGCCCCTCCACGGGGACCCGCCCGGGGGGAGCGACACGATCTACCTCACGGCGGCCGACGGCGAGGGGAACATGTGCTCCTTCATCAACAGCATCTACAACCATTTCGGCTCGGGGATGACGGCCGGCGACACGGGGATCATGCTCCAGAACCGCGGCTTCGGGTTCCGGCTCGAGAAGGACCACCCCAACTGCATCGCGCCGGGAAAGCGGCCCTTCCACACCATCATCCCCGGCTTCGTGACGCGCGGGGGCGAGCCCTGGATGAGCTTCGGCGTCATGGGCGGGGACATGCAGCCCCAGGGCCACGTCCAGGTGATCTCCAACATGTTGGACTTCGGGATGAACATCCAGGAGGCCTTCGACGCGCCCCGCTTCCGCTTCCTGGGCGGGGTCGAGGTGGCCATCGAGGCGGGGGTCCCCGACGAGGTCCTCGACGCGCTCCGCGGGCGGGGACACCAGGTGACCCGCGGCGGCGGGTTCGAGGGCTTCGGCGGGGGACAGGGCATCGTCCGCCTCTCCGAAGGCGCCTACATGGCCGGCTCCGACTACCGCCGGGACGGTTGCGCCGTCGGTTTCTGACAGCTTCTCGGCCTAAAGACGCCATTTCTCCCTCGCGTTCGGGTGCGGGAGAGGAGGGCCAGCTCATGATGCGCGCCGCTTGGGCGATCGCCGCCTCGCTCTATCTCGCGGCGGCCTCCCCCGCCGCCGCCGGGGAAGATTGCTTCTCGGCGGGCCGCACGGCTCCGGGAAGCAGTTGGCGCTCGCTCTCCCGGGGATTGGAGGTGCGGGACTTCCGCATCGAGTACGGGAAGGGCGGCTACGCGGAGATGGCGGCGGTCCGGATCGATCCGGCCCTCTTCCGGGTCCGCCTCAGGTGGCAGGTGAAGGAAGCCTCCTCCCCCGCCGCTGCCGCGCCCGAGGTCGCCCGCCGCTCCGGCGCCGCCGTGGTGGTGAACGCCGGGTACTTCGGGACCGACGGAAGGCCGCTGGGCTTCTTCATGTCGGGCGGGAAGCTATACAACCGCCGCCTGCTCTACCGGGGCCGCCGCAGGGCGCTCCACCTGGGCGCCGTGTTTTTCGTCCGCGCGGCGGGCGGGGGGTTGGGAATCACCGTCCGCGAGAAGTTCAGCCCCGAGGGGGTGCGGGAGGCGTTCCAGGCCGGGCCCTACCTCGTCCGCAGCGGACGGCCCGAGGCGGGGCTGGAGGCCTACCGGGAGTACCACCGGAAGGCGCGGCGGACCGTCCTCGCCCTGGGCCGGCGGGGGAGCCTCCTCGTTGCGGTGGGCGGCATGAAGGGACGGGGAATCTCCTGGTGCGAGCTTCAGGCGTTCCTGGCCCGCCCCGAGGAGGAGGGCGGGCTCGGCGCCGCCGAGGCCATGAACCTCGACGGGGGCATGAGCTCCCAGCTCTACATCCGCGCGAAGGGCTATGAGCGTCATTTGGAGGGCCGCAACGTGCCCGCCTTCATCCTCATCGTTCCCCGGGCCGCTGGGGCGGGCTCCCAGACGGGCCAAAAGAAGGAGGGGTGATCATGCGCGTGCAAGACATCATGACCACCAACGTCATCGTCATCAGCCTCGACGAGAAGCTCGACCTGGTGGATGAGATCATGAGCGAGGGGCATATACGGCACATGCCCGTGACCCAGGGCGGCCGGGTGATCGGCATCGTCAGCCAGCGCGATCTCCTCCGGGCGCGCCTCTCCTCGGTGCTCTCCTATTCGGAAGAGGTGCGGGAGAAGTTTCTCCAGGCGGTGGACGTGGAGAAGGTGATGACCCCGAACGTTCAGATCGCCCTTCCCGGCGAATCGGTCGTTCACGCGGCCAAGCGCATGGTGGAGGCGAAGATCGGCTGCCTCCCCGTCGTGAACGAGGACGGCGATCTGTTGGGCCTGATCACCGAGACCGACGTGATGCGCCATTTCGTTGAGACGGCGCCAGAGGAGGAATCGTAGAAAAATGACGACGCGAGACATGGAGGGGAAGGTGGCCCTTGTGGCGGCCGGCAGCCGGGGGCTCGGGCGCGCCTCGGCGCTGGCGATTGCGCGCCGCGGGGCGAATGTGGCGATCTGCTCGCGCGACGGGGAGTCGGCCGGAGCGGCGGCCGAGGCCATCGCCCAGGAGGCCGGGGTCGAGACCTGGCATTGTTCGGCGGACCTCAGCACGCCCGAGGGGCCGGCGACTTTCGTCGGAGGCGCGGCGGAGCGGTTCGGCGGGGTGGACGTTCTGGTCTCGAACGCGGGCGGCCCGCCCCGGGGCGAGTTCGTCGAGTTCGACGACGCCGCCTGGCAGCGCGCCTTCGAGTTGGGCGTGATGAGCGCCATCCGCCTCGTCCGCGAGACGCTTCCCCACATGAAGAACCGCGACGGCGGGCGGATCATCTTCATCCTCTCGAGCTCGGTGCGCGAGCCCATCGAGGGGCTGATCCTGTCCAACGTCATGCGCCCCGCCGTGGCCGGCCTGGCGAAGACCCTCTCGCGCGAGCTGGCGCCGGAGAAGATTCTGGTGAACGTGGTCGCCCCCGGCACCTTCCTCACCGACCGGGTGCGCGAGGGACGCCAGCAGATGGCCGACAAGGAGGGAATCACGCTCGAGGAGCTGCTCGAGCGCGTCGGGCGCATGACCCCGCTCGGGCGGATGGGGGATCCGGCCGAGTTCGCCAGCATGGTGGCGTTCCTCGCCTCTCCCGAGTCGAGCTTCATTTCGGGCGGCGTCCACGTCGTGGACGGCGGCCGGCTGCGGGGGATTTGAGGAAACGCGGACGGGCGCGGCCGGCGGGGGAAGCCGCTATCTCCGGCGGCGGCGGCCGCCCCGGAGGGCCCTTCGCTGGCGATCCGCAGCATCGATCGCCTTTTTCCGCGTGAGCTCCGCGCTCTCGATCTTGGAGGCGTTCAACTTCTCGAAGACGACGATCTGCTCGGAGATCTGCGAGAAGAACTCCTCCGAAATGCTCAGCTTGTGCCCGACGTTCCACCCTTTCGTCACGAGCTCCACCTGGGTCCGATTGGGGGATTTTCGGGAGAGGAAGATCCCCGTCGACCAGAGGCCGCCCACGGCCACGATCCGCCCCTTTTCGGGATCCGATTCGGGGATCTTGAGATTGTTCTGATTCAGCACCCGGGCGGCGGCCTTGAAGACCAGATCGTAGGGCTTGTTGAAGATCAGAATGTCCCCGTTCCCGGGGCGGATCGCTTCGATGCGCTCCTTGTCGGTGGCGCACCCGGCCATCGCCCCGGCCGCCAGAAGCGCCGCGAGGAGAAGCCCGGCCGCCCTCCGCCCGAATATCGCGCACCCGCGCGTCCCGGCATCCATCCCTTCGGACTATACCACACCCCCTCGTTGACACCCCGGAGAGCCCCCCGCCATACTGTCGGGATCGGGTTTTTTCCCCGGGCGCCGCGCATAGGGGGAGGAGTTTCGGGCGGATGGAAGAGATCGTCATCGAGGGGGCCCGGGAGCACAACCTGAAGAACATCTCCTTGCGCCTCCCCCGCGAGCGCTTCATCGTGGTGACGGGTCCGAGCGGCTCGGGGAAGTCCTCCCTCGCCTTCGACACCATCTACGCCGAAGGCCACCGGCGCTACGTCGAGAGCCTCTCGACCTACGCCCGCCAGTTCCTCGAGCGGGTGGACAAGCCCGACGTCGAGCGCATCGAGGGCATCAGCCCGGCCATCGCCATCGAGCAGCACAACCCTGTCAAGCACTCCCGCTCCACCGTGGGGACGGCCTCTGAGGTCTACGACTACCTGCGCCTCCTCTACGCCAAGGCGGGCGAGACCCACTGCCCCGAGTGCGGCAATCCCGTCCGCCCCTCCTCGGTGGACAGCGCGGCCGAGCTGGTCATCTCCGAGTTCGGGGGCGGGCGCGGCTTCGTCCTCTTCCCCCTGTCCGTTCCCGCGTCGGGAGATCTGGAGGAGCTCTTCGCCGGCCTCCAGGCCCAGGGCTTCATTCGGGTCATGGTGAACGGAGAGGTGCACGACATCGGCCCCGGCCTGGCCGATCGCCTTCGCGGCGCCCCGCCCGATGGGGACTCCCCGCCCACGGCGAAGAAGGGCAAGCGGAAGCCGAAGAAGGGCGCGGGCCGGGGGGCCGCCAAGGCCGAGGCGCCGCCCTTCCTCCTCCGTGTGGTGGTGGACCGCCTCGTCTTCTCCGAGGAAGGCCGCCCCCGCCTGGGCGAGTCGCTCGAGACGGCCTTCCGCGAGGGGGATGACGCGGCCGAGATCCAGGTGGTGGACGGCCCCCTCCTCCGCTTCAGCCGCCGGCTCGAGTGCTGCGGGAGGATCTTCCAGCTCCCCACCCCGCTCACCTTCAGCTTCAACAACCCCCAGGGGGCCTGCACCGAGTGCGGCGGATTCGGAAACACCCTGGTCTTCGACGAGGACCTCCTCGTGCCCAACCCCAAGCGCACCCTGGCCCAGGGCGCCATCGAGCCCTGGACGCGGCCGCGCTACCGGCGCCACTTCGGCGGCCAGCTCCAGGAGGCGGCCGAGAAGGAGGGGCTCGACATCCACCGACCCTGGGAGTCCCTGCCCAAGAGCCAGAAGAAGATGGTCCTCCACGGCTCGAAGTGCATGCTCGGGGTGTACCCCCTCTTCAAGCGCCTCCGCCGGAAGAAGTACAAGATCTGGGTGCGGGTGTTCATCCGCCGCTACCAAAGCCTGAGGGAGTGTCCCTCCTGCGGGGGGAGCCGCCTGCGCCCCGAGGCGCTCTGGGTGCGCGTGGGGGGGAAGAGCATCTCCGAGCTGTGCGCCCTTCCGGTGGACGCGCTCCGCGAGTTCCTGCGCGATCCCCCCCTCACGCCCGACCAGGCGGCCCGGGCGAAGGACATCCTCGGGCAGGTGCGCGATCGGATCGAGTTTCTCCACCACGTGGGGCTGAACTACCTCACCCTGGACCGGGAGACGCGCACCCTCAGCGGGGGCGAGGCGCAGCGGATCAACCTCGCCAACCAGCTCGGCGCCCACCTCACCGGGACGCTCTACATCCTGGACGAGCCGACGGTCGGCCTCCATCCCCGCGACAACGCCAAGCTCATCGAGATACTCAAGGGGCTGGTGGACCGGGGGAACAGCCTGCTGGTGGTCGAGCACGACCGGGACGTGATCAACGAGGCGGACTACGTCGTGGACCTCGGCCCGGGGGCGGGCGAGCGGGGCGGGGAGGTGGTCTTCGCCGGCCCGCGGCGCAAGCTGAACGGGAGCCGCGAGAGCGTGACGGCGAAATACCTCAACGGAAGCCGCCGGGTCATTCCCCGCCGCTCCCGCAAGGCGCCCGGAACGAACGGCCGCCGGCTCTCCCTCTTCGGGGCGGGGGAGAACAACCTCAAGGACGTGGACCTCCACATCCCCCTCGGCTGCCTCGTCGCCGTCACCGGGGTTTCGGGCTCGGGGAAGAGCACGCTGATTCACGACACCCTCTACCCTTCCCTCTCGCGCATCCTCCACGACTCGACCGGCCCCGTCGGCGTGTTCAAGCGGATTCGCGGCTTCGAGGAGATCGGCTCCGTCGTCCTCCTCGACCAGAACCCCATCGGCAAGAGCCCGCGCAGCAACCCGGCCACCTACCTCAAGGCCTACGACCCCATCCGCCGCCTCTTCGCCCAGACCCCCGGCGCCCGGAGCGTGGGCTACGGCCCGGGCCACTTCTCCTTCAACGCGCCGGGCGGGCGGTGCGAGTCGTGCACCGGGAGCGGGTTCCAGAAGGTCGAGATGCACTTCATGGCCGACCTCTTCATCCGCTGCCCCGACTGCGAGGGGAAGCGCTTCAAGCCCCAGGCGCTGGAGATCCGCTACAAGGGGCTGAACATCCACGAGGCCCTGAGCCTCACGGTGGAGGAGGCGACCCGCTTCTTCGACAACTCCCCCGCCGTCGTGAACAAGCTGAACGTCCTGCGCGAGGTGGGGCTCGGCTACATGCGGATCGGCCAGCCGGTGACCACCCTCTCGGGCGGCGAGGCCCAGCGCCTCAAGATCGCGGGCCAGCTCGCCGCCAAGCCGCCGCGCGACGTGCTCTACCTGATGGACGAGCCGACGACGGGCCTTCACTTCCAGGACGTCGAGCGCCTGCTCGAGGTCCTCCTCCGCCTGGTGGCCCTGGGCAACACCGTGGTGGTGATCGAGCACAACCTCGACGTCATCTGGGCGGCGGACTGGATCGTCGATCTGGGGCCCGAAGGCGGCGAGGCCGGCGGGCGCATCGTGGCCGAGGGCCCCCCCGAGGTCATCGCCCGCGCCCCCGGCTCTCACACGGGCGCTTACCTCAAGGCCCACCTCGAAAAGCACGCGGCCGTGTAGGGCGACCGATGCGGAGGGGGAGGCCGCGCGCGCGAATCCGGGCGGCGGCGCTCGTCCTCCTGGCAGCCGCGCTCCTCTTTCTCTTCCTCCGAAGCCTTCCCCCGGCGCGCCATCCCCTCGACGCGGCTCTTCTCCTCCAGGCCCTCCTCGCGGGCGAGGAGAAGAGCTGGCTGAAGGGATGGGGAGCGGCGCCCATGAGGCGGGAGGCCGACTTCCCGGACGGGGTGATGGATCTGTACACCCCGGCGGGGGGGGACGAGGCGCCCTCCCCGCGCGGCTGCATCCTCCTGGCGCACGGGATGACAGATCGGGGGCGGCGCGATCCGCGCATCGCGGCCTTCGCGCGCGCCCTCGCCCGGCTGGGCTTCGCCGCCGCCGTCCCCGAGCTGGAGGGGATGAAGCGGTTCCGACCCGAGGCGGCGGACATCTCGCGGATAGAGAGCGCCTTCGGCCGGCTGACGCGCCTTCATGGCGGGGCAGCGCGCCCCTGCGGGCTCTTCGCCTTCTCCTTCGCCGCCGGGCCCGCCCTCAAGGCCGCCGCCCGGCCCGGACTGCGCGGCCGAGTCGGCTACCTCATCGCCTTCGGGGCTTATTACGATCTGCGCGCCGTCCTGCGCGGCCTCACGACGGGGGGACGGGGGGAGGAGCCCGCCTTTCCGGGGGGACCGCCCGTGCGGGCGGGGAAGTGGCTCTTCCTGCGCTACAACACCGATCTTCTCGGGCTGGCGGGGCACGAGGCGGTGGCGGCCGAGATCGTCCGGCGGAAGCTCGCCGACGAGGCGGCCGACATCGGGCCCCTTCTCGCGCGCCTGCCCGAGGGCCCGCGCCGCGTCATCGCCCTCATGGAGAACCGCGACCCGGCCCGCTTCGAGGCGCTCTACGCCGGGCAGCCGGCCGCGCTGCGCGAGCGGGTGGCGCGCTGGTCGGTGGGGGAGGAGATCGTCCGCACGCGGATGCCCCTCTTCCTCCTCCACGGCCGGGGGGACCCTTTCATCCCCCCCTCGGAGAGCGTCCGCCTGGCCGAGGCCGCGCGGGGGCGCCCCCCGGGCTCGGGCAAGGTGAGGCTCCTCATCGTGGAGCGGTTCGCCCACGTCGATCCCAAGGAGAGCGCGGGCGGATGGGGCGATCTGTGGGAGGCCGCCCGCCTCCTCGGCTTCATATCGGAGATCCTCACCGCGATGGAGGGGGGGTGAAGAGAAAGGCCGCCGCCGGGCGACGCGTCAGGCAAATTTGGGAAAATTCTTTGGGGGAGGAGGCGGCATGAACGATTCGGCCCAGAAGACGATCACGCGGACGGCGCACACGGAGTGGAAGGGCGACCTACGCGCCGAGATCCGGGTGCGCGACTGCGCGCCCTTTTACTCGGACGAGCCGAAGGGGCGCGGCGGGCTCTTCGAGCATCCCACCCCGGCGGAGTACACGATTGGCGCGCTGACCGGGTGCAGCGCGGCCCACGTCGAGATGTTCGCCAAGGAGGCGAGCCTTCCCCTCGAGGGCTGCCGGGTGGAGGGGAGGCTCACCATGGGCCATTTCCCCGAGGAGGACGAGCGCTCGCGCAACGGCGGGGTGGTCGAGATCTCGCTGGACATCGAGGTCACCTCGCCCGGCACGGAGGCGCAGTTCGAGAAGGTGAAGGCGCTCTTCCGCGAGCAGTGCGTTCTCTACCGCTTCGCCCGCGCCGCCGCCCCGGTCAAGGACGTCTGGACGCTCGTGCGGCCAAACTGACACTGGCTCGGCCAGACCGAGGAGGGCCGGGCCAGACCGATGCTGGCTCTGCCAGTCCCCCGGGGCGCCCGGTTGTGGTAGGGTGCCGGGGTTCGCCTCCGATTCGGTCCGCGGCATTCCGGCTGAGATCAGGCGCTCCCCCGGGGGAGGCGTCCCGCGCCGGGCCCGGCGCAGGAGTGCGTGTTCAGTAAGGGAGGGCGCCGGGCAAGATGGATGTGTCCACCAACGCCGCGGGTCTCCTCTTCGCCGCCGTCGCCCTGGGAGCCTGGTCGGGTCTCTCTTTCTGCATCCGCAACGCCATGCGCGACGCCCCCCTCTTCAAGACCACGGCCATGGCCTCCACCCTGAACGGGGCGCTCGTCACGGTGATCGCCTTCGCCTACCTTCCCGCGTCGGCCTTCATTCCCTCCCGGCGCTCGACGATCTATCTCCTCATCCTGCTCGGCATCGGCATGATCGCCCTCTCCCGGCTGACCTATTACTTCGCCATCCGGCGAATCGGCCCGAGCCGCACCATACCGGTGGCCTCGAGCACCCCCGCCGTCATCGCGTTTTTGGCGGCCTTCTACCTGGACGAGCCCGTCACCCTCCGCATGCTCGTCGGGCTGGCCCTTCTCATCGGGGGGGTCATCATCGTCGTGCGGTCCGACCCGGGCCACGCCGGCACGGGAGACCCGCAGTCGGGCCGGGACCGCATGCTGGGCTGGATCTCGGCGGGGTGCACCACCCTGCTTTGGGCCGTCACCGGGATCATGCTCAAGGTCGCCGCCCAGGACGTCCACTCCCTCGCCGCCGCGGCCATGGTGATGTGGGTGGGCGCCCCGGTCACCTGGGGGATCGCCTGGGTCGCCGGCCTGAAGACCCCGCAGGTCTCCTTCCCCCGGAAGAACTGGAGATGGCTCATCGCCGCCGTCATCTGCCAGACGGCGGCCATACCCGCCTACAGCGCCGCCCTCGTGCGCACCCTCGCCGTCAACGTCACCTCCATCACCGCGCTCCAGCCCATGGTCGTCATCTTCATCGCCCACCTCTTCCTCCGCGAGGCGGAGAACGTCACCCCGCGCCTCGTCGGCGGCGCCTGCCTCACCATGGTGGGGACCCTGGTCGTTTTGATGTAACGCATATTTTCAGGCGCCGGGCGCTCCCCGCCGGCGGGCGGAAGGAACAATCCATTCTTGGAAACACCGGCCGGAACGCGCATCGAGAAAGGGAGAATTCGGATTCACTCGGGAGATTCGTGTTCGGCCCCGCCGCCGCTCTCCATCTCCCGCCGCTCGATGGCGCGGCCCGAGTGCAGGGCCGCCTCCCCGAAGCGGTCGCGGACGGCGTCGGCGGCGGTGGTGAGGCGCGCGTCCCGCTCGCGCCCGGCCTCCTCGATGAGGTCGAGCTGGAGGCCGCGGGGCCCCAGGCCGGTCAGGTAGACTCCGAGGAGGCGGACCTTCCTCCCCTTCGCCCCCTTCTTCAGCTCCCCCCGCAGCAGGCGCAGCGCGCCCTCCACCACCGGCCTGTCGAGGGCGGTGGGCGGCTCCAGCGGAGCGGCCCGGGTGTAGGTGGCGAAGTCGGCGTAGCGGATCTTGAGCGTCAGCCCCCGGGCCTGGAGGTCCCGCCGCCGGAGCCGGGCGGCGGTCTTCTCGGCCAGCCCGCCCAGGACGGCCTCGAGGTAGGCCGGGTCCCCCTTGTCCTCCCCGAAGGTGGTCTCCTTTCCCAGGCTCTTGGGCGCGCTCTCGACGACGAGCTCGGCGGCGTCCTCCCCCCGCGCCTTGCGGTGGAGCTCCGCGCCCGCGGACTTGAACTGCGCCTCGAGGAAGGAGAGGGAGAGGCGGGCGAGGTCGTCCACCTTGCGCACCCCCAGGGCGCGCAGCCGGGCGGCCGTCACCTTCCCCACCCCGGGGATGGTCTCCACCGGAAGGGGGGCGAGGAGGGCCGCCTCCCGCCCCGGCCAGACGCGGAGCATGCCCGCCGGCTTGGCGAGCATCGAGGCCACCTTGGACATGAGCCGGTTCGCGGCCAGGCCGATGGAGGCCGAGCACCCCACCGCCTCCCAGATGGCCTCGCGAATCCGGTCGGCCGCCGCGAGGGGCGGTCCGTGGAGCCGCTCGGTTCCGGTGAGGTCGAGGTAGGCCTCGTCCACCGAGACCGCCTGGAGGACGGGCGAGAAAGCGCGGAGCGCCTCCATGACGCGCGCGGAGGCGGCCTGGTACTTGGCGTGGTCGGCGGGGATGTAGAGGCCCTGCGGGCAGAGGCGGCGTGCGGCAGCGATGGGCATGGCGGAGTGGACGCCGAAGCGGCGCGCTTCGTAGGAGGCGGCCGAGACCACCCCGCGCGCGCCCACGCTTCCGCCCACGATGACGGGCTTTCCGGCGAGGGAGGGGTCCTCCGTCCGCTCGACCGCCACGAAAAAGGCGTCCATGTCCACGTGGGCGATCAGGCGGGGGAGCGTCCCCCCGTCTCGATCTGTCATTTCATCCCCCGGGCGGGCGGGGGCTTGGGGCCCCGCGGGGCCTCAATACTTCCGCAGCACGCCCACGATGACGCCCTGGATGCGCAGCTCCTCCTCGCGCACGATGATGGGCTCCATCGCATCGTTCGCCGGCTGGAGGCGGATCCGGTCGCCCTCCCGGTAGAAGCGCTTCAGGGTGGCGTTCTCCCCGTCCAGCAGAGCGACGACGGTCTCCCCGTTGCGGGCGGTCTCGCGCTGCTCGACGATGACGTAGTCGCCCTCCTGGATGTGATCCTCGATCATCGAGTCCCCCTTCACCTTGAGGACGTACAGGTTGTTGTCGCCCGAGGACCAGGGCAGGGGGATGGTCTCGTTGTCCTCGACGGCCTCGAGGGGAACGCCCGCCGCGATGAGCCCGCGCAGGGGAAGCTCCACCCTCCCCTCATGGAGGTTCTCGCCCACCGTGTCTCCGCCGGGGACGACCTCGATGGCCCGGCTTCGGTTCCAGCTCCGCTTGATGAGCCCCTTCTGGGCCAGGTTCTGCAGGTGCTTGTGCACCGTGGCCGGGGAGGTGAGCTGGAAGTGCTGGCCGATCTCGGCGATGCTCGGCGCATAGCCCTTCGACTGGATGAACTGGCGGATGAACTCGTAGATCTCGCGCTGCCGTTTCGTCAGGAACATGAAGCTTCCTCCATGGGGCGCGCCTCCTCTTCCGGGGAAGGGGAATCCTCCCCCCGGAGCCAGGAAGTGACGGTTTCGACGTGGGCGGTGTTCGGGAACATGGGAGCCAGGAGGGCCGAGGCCATCCGGTAGCCGCCGGCCTCGAGCGCGCGCGCGTCGCGCGCGAAGGTGGCCGGGTTGCAGGAGACGTAGACCACCCGCCGGGGGGCGAGGGCCTCCACCAGGGGAATGGCCTCGAGGGCGCCGCGGCGCGGCGGGTCGAGCAGGATGAGATCGGGCCGCCCCTCCAGGAGGTCCATCGCCTCCCCGGCCTCGAGCCGTCCGGCCTCCCGGCGCAGGAAGCGGACGTTCTCCCGCCCCGCCGCCCGGGCGTTGGCCTCGGCGTCGCTGAGGGAGAAGGGGCTGCTCTCCACCCCCGCCACCCGGGCGGCCCGCCCGGCGAGGGGAACGGTGAAGTTGCCCGCGCCGCAGTACAGGTCCAGCGCGCGCGCGCCCTCGGGCAGGGAGGCGGCCTCGAGCGCCGCGCGCACGAGGGCGCGGTTGCCCGCCCGGTTGGGCTGGACGAAGGACTCGGGCGAGACGCGCATGTCGAGCGACCGCGCGTCCCCTCCGCCCGCGCCGCACCCGGCCGGGAGATCGTCCAGCACATAGCCGGCCGTCCAGGCGGGGGCGGGCGTCCCGGTGGGGTCGGCCGCCCCGGCCGGGGCGGGCGTCCCGGTGGGGGACGCCACCTCCCGCCTCTCCCCGGCGAAGGCGAGGGGCCAGCCCGTCTCGCGCGCGAGGCCCTCCCAGGCGCGGCGCATCGCACGCGGGACGCCGGGCGCGCGCCCTCCCGCTTTGGCCTTCCGGCTTCCGGCGGG
>JAZGDQ010000288.1:0-5118 GCA_036477985.1 bacterium | reverse complement strand
GCCTTGGCCAGGAGAGCGCGCCACTCGGGAGCGAGCGCCGCGATGTCTTCCGCCTTGTCGTGTACGCGCACCTCCAGGCCCTGTGCCCCGGATTCGGGCCGCGGCGGGGTGGAGCATTGGAAGGGCGTTGAGCAGGATGTGGTCATCGGTTCCTCTGGCTAGCCTCCATATCCCAAAAGGCGCTGGATTTTAGGGGTCCCCCCTCCGGGCGTCAACGCACCCGGCCGATCAGGGCCGGGAGACGAAAGAGGCGGGGGCGTGCCCGTTCGTCACCGGGGTGAATTCCCGGCGGGCGAAGAAGAGCAGGTGCTTGTATATCAGGGTTTGGAAGAGGAAGAACCCCGCTTTGTCCACCCCCCGCCGGGAGGCCGTGTTCCCCGAATCGACGAAGATCAGCGCCCGCTCGAGGCCCTCCTTGCGGCCCTCCTCCAGCGAGCGGCGCAGGACGGCGGGGTAGAGGTTCCTTCCCCTCCAGGGCTCGAGAGTGAAGGCGTCGTAGAGATAGAACTCGGTGTGGGCGGGGCGGATGGCCATGCCGATCTCCTCGACCCCGACCACGCCCCGCGCGCCCCAGATGTAGCTGACGGCCCGGCCCTGGTGGAGCGCGGCGAAGCACTTCTCCCCCCGGTCGAAGCGCTCCGAGGTGAGGTAGTCGCCCTGGATTTCGGCGATGAGGTTTCTGTCCGGAGAGGCGCGCTCGATGATGCGGTGCTCGACCTCGATGCGGGCCTCTGCGGGGGGTATCTCGCCGAGGTAGAGGAAGTCGTAGAGGCAAAGCTCCACCTTCTTGAAGAAGATCGAAGGCAACGGGCTCAAGAGCGGTTCTCCTCGTTCACCGCCTCCAGAGCGTCCAGGTGGGGGCCGAGCCCGGCGGCGAGCTCGGCCCAATCGGGAAGGAGGGCGAGGTGGCGGCGGATGTGGGCGACGGTGGGCGGAATGTGGCGAAGGTAGCGCGAGGTGTTCCGCTCCACCTTTTGGAAGGCGAAGGTGCCGATGGCCTTGAGGTTGCGCTGAAGCCCGGCCAGGGCGAGATCGGCGCGGAAGACCTCCGGGTCCGGATAAAGGGCGCCCGCCCCCTGGCGGAAGCGCTCGGCCAAAAGGCTCCGGCCGGATTCGGGCAGGGCCGCGTAGCTGTCGAAGACGAGGGAGGCGAGGTCGTAGACGGCCGGGCCGAGCCGGGCGTCCTGGAAGTCGAGGACGGAGATGCCGCCTCCTTCCGGGGCCATGAGGTTGCGGCTGTGGTAGTCGCGGTGGGTGAGGCGAAAGGGCTGGCGGCAGAGCGCCTCGGCCAGTGCGGCGAAAGGGGCCGTAAACTCCGCCTCGGGGGCGCGCGCGCCCAGGAGCGCCTCGAAGGCATAGCGCCGGGTGTGGTGAAGCTCCCGGGCGAAGGTCCCGGGGTCGAAGGCGCGCCGCAGGGCCATGTGCGGGGAGGCCGGGTCGGCCGCCTCCGGCCCGCGCTGGAGGACCGCGAGGAGATCGACCGCCTTCAGGTAGAGGGGGGAGGCGGCCTCCCAGCCGCCCGCCTCCCAGACCTCCTCCAGGGTCCGCTCTCCTGCGTCCTCGAGCAGGAGTGCGCCCGCCGCCGGGTCCATCCCGAGGACGGCGGGGACGGGGATGCCGATTCCCTCGAAGTGGGCGCGCACGTTGAGGAAGGGAAGCTCGTCCTCGGCGAAGGGGGCGGAGAGGATCATCCCCACCGAGGAGGGGGGGGAGGCCTCCGGGTGGCGGAGGCGGAGGTAGCGGCGGTCCGAGGCGTCCCCGGCGAGGGGAATCTCCTCGCGCACCGCAACCCCGAAGCGCTCCCGCGCGAGGCGGCGCAGCGCGCCGGCCGGCTTGGCGAGGAGGCCGTCCCCCGTGTCCACCCCGGTGGGCGCTCCGGCGGGCGTCACGGGCGGCCTCCCCTGCCGGGCGAGGCGCCCCCGACGGGCGTCCAGGGCGCGCGCGCCAGGCTCTCCCCGAGGGCCGAGAGCGTTTCGGCGTAGGAGACGCCCTCGCGGCGGCGCAGCTCGAAGGCGAGGGGGCCCGCGTAGCCGGCGGACTCGAAGGCCTCCCAGAGAATGTCCCAGGGCGCCCCTCCCTCGCCCGGCGGGAGGTGGGCGTCCCGCTCCCCATCGTTGTCGTGGAGGTGGGCGGCGATGGCGAGGGGGGCCAGCCGGCGAAAGGCGGCGCCCGCCCCCTCTCCCTCGGAGAGATAGGCATGGCCCGCGTCCAGGCAGACCCCGAGGCGGGGGTGGGAGATCTCCTCGACGAAGGCGGCCAGGGGCTCCGCGCGCCCGAAGGGGGCGGGGATGTTCTCGAGGGCGAGGCGGAGGCCGAGCGCCTCGGCGAGGGGGAGGAGGGTCTCGATGCTCTCCCGCAGGGGTCCCGCCGGGTCCGCCTCGGCGGCGGCGCCGGGCGCGCAGGGGTGGAGGACAGCGATCCGGGCGCCGAGGCCGGCGAAGGCGCGCATGGCCGCCTCGGTCCGCTCCAGGGCCCGGCGGCGGGCGGCGGGCGCAGGGTCGGCGAGGGAGAGCCAGCGCCCCGCGCGGGCCTCATCGAGGTGGGCGTAGAAGGGCGCGTGAAAGCTCACCGCCTCGAGCGAGGCCGCCTCCAGCCACCCCTTCAGGCGGGCGAGGGCCGCCTCGTCGGCGATGTCGAAGTGGGGGGCCATGGCCCACAGCTCGACGCGCGCGAATCCCGCCTCGGCCGCCGCCCGAAGGTGCTCGAAGGCGAGGGGCTCGTAGGCGAATAGATGGGCCGATACGGCGTAGGATGGAGTCAAATTCAGCCCTTTGCACGGGAAAAAGGGGGGGGACGGTGGATGCTCGGCCGGGTGCATTATACGGCCCGGCCCGGGGGGAGGCAACGCAGGCCTCATCCGCGCCGGGGGGAGCGCCTTTCCTTGCCCGGCGGGCGAAAGAGATGTTGACAGCCCGAATAGGCGGACCTACATTGGTCTTACCATCAGACCAATGGCCGCCCCGCATTCCGGGCGGCCGCACCCCGTTCGATGAGAGCGATGGGGGGGCGCGCGGGGGCGCTCCTCCCGAGATTCCGGACGCCGGGCGTCATCGTCCGGCCGCCGCGCTGTTCTCCCCTGAGGAAGGGCCCTTCGTGCTCCGCCCGGTGAAGCGCACCCGCCTCTACGAGGACGTGGTCGCCCAGATTCAGCGCCTCATCCGCACCAAGAAGCTCTCCGCGGGCGATCGCCTCCCCTCCGAGCGCGAGCTCGCCGCCATGCTCGGAATCGGACGCCCCTCGGTCCGCGAGGCCCTGCGCACCCTCGACAGCATGGGCCTCATCGAGGTGCGCAGCGGGCAGGGCGCGTTCCTGCGCGATATCAGCCTCAACCCCTACCTGGCCACCATCCGCGAGAGCCTCTCCTTTCTCCTGGACGTGAAGGAGGACGCCCTCTTCGAGCTGTGGGAGGTGCGCCAGGGGCTCGAGGATCAGATCGCCCCGCTGGCGGCCGAGCGCCGCGGGGAGGCGCATCTCGCCAAGCTGCGCCGGCGGACGGATGAGATGCGCCGGTGCATCGGCGCCCCCGAGAGCTTTGTGCGCGCGGGCGTCGCCTTCCACCGCACCCTGGCCGAGGCGGCGGACAACGCCGTCCTCCTCACGGTGTGGGAGGCCATCTCGGGCCTCATCGAGAGCAGCCAGCATCGCATCGTTGGCACGCCCGGCCAGCCGGACGAGGCCCTCGCCCAGCACGAGACCCTCCTCGCCGCCGTCGAGGCGGGCGACGCGGAGCGGGCGCGCGCCGCGATGCGCGAGCACATGGAGAATGAGGGCGCCCGGCTTCGAGCCGCTCTGGGGAAGGTGGACCGCGGACATTCGAAGAAGAAGGAGAGAGGACAGGCGAAATCCGCCTGAGGGCGCCGAAGCCCTCCCGGCGAGCCGGGGCCCTTTCGGGCCGGGCGCAAAGCGTATGCGATTCGATTCATCCACTCGGGGAGGAGTTCACCATGGATCTCAGCAGACAGGGCATGCCGCTCGACTTTCTCCAGCGGGAGCACTACCAGTCCCCCCGCCGGGTCTACAGCCAGACCGGCAGCGACTGGCAGCGCCGCGTCGATTTCGACCAGCTGCGCAAGGACCGGCTCCAGCGCGCCAAGGACATGATGGAAAAGCACGACATGGACGCGCTCGTCATGTACAAGGGCGAGAACATCCGCTACACCTGCTCGGTCTACCAGGGGAACTGGAAGAACAACATCTTCATCCGCTACGCCGTCCTCTGCCGCGGGGCGAAGACGCCGGTCCTCTTCGAGACGGCGGGCTCGGACTTCGAGTGCGCCCGCATCGACGCGCCCTGGCTCGAGGGCAACATCCGCCCCGCCATCACCTGGAAGTGGTCCGAGACGGCCGAGCAGATGATGGTCAACCGCATGGTCGATTCGGTCATCGACGTTCTCAAGGAGAACAACATTTCGCTGGGCGGGCGGATCGGCATCGACATCATGGACTTCCAGGCCCACGCCGCCTTCACCGAGAAGGGCGTGAATCTCGTCAACGCCTGGCCGGTCATGAGCGAGGCGCGGGTCATCAAGACGCCCGAGGAGATCGAGCTCCTCAAGATCAGCTCCACCGTCGGCGACACCTGCATGTGGAAGATCCGCCACGAGTGGCTCAAGCCGGGCATCCGCGAGTGCGACATCACGGCCAAGGTGAACGAGCTGCTCTTCGCCGAGGGCTTCGACTTCGTCTACGACATCATCGTCGCCTCGGGCGGGAACACGAGCCCCTACCGGCGCTGGCACACCGACAAGATGGTCCGCGACGGCGACCTCGTCATCGTGGACATCAACGCCATCGGCCCGGGCGGCTACTTCGTGGACTACGTGCGCTGCTTCAAGGTGGGCGGCAAGTGGACCGAGCGGGAGAAGAAGCTCTACCGGGAGGTCTACGACTCGATGTACGCCGGCCTCTCCCAGCTCGCGCCGGGCAAGACCACCAAGGACGTCTCCTCCAAGTTCCCGCCCTACGCCGACGACAAGTACGGGACGGTGACGCTCCAGCAGTTCGCCCACTCCATCGGCCTCGACCTCTACGAGGGGATGTGGATCAGCCGGGCCTACAGCCTCGACTATCCGGTCGAGATCAAGGAGAACATGTACTTCGCCATCGAGACCTTCGCCG
>JAZGDQ010000287.1:0-11110 GCA_036477985.1 bacterium | reverse complement strand
AGGTGCGCCTCATGCCCGGGGTGGAGCGGACGCGGAACGACCTTCTGTGGCTCCGCCGCCTGGAGAACGCCATCCGGCTGGCCGGCTTCGCCGCCCTGACCTTCTCGATCATCCTCGGGCTCGGAGTGGTGTTCATCATCGGCAACACCATCCGCCTCACCCTCTTCGCGCGCCGCGAGGAGATCTCCATCATGCACCTGGTGGGGGCGTCGGATCTGTTCATCCGCACTCCCTACGTGAACGAGGGGGTCCTGTGCGGCGCCCTGGGCGGCCTCATCGCCCACCTCGTCCTGGCGGCCGTCTTCCACGGCTTCTTCCTGCCCCTGGTGAACCGCTATTCGGGCGAGGATTTCGTCATCCTCTCGGGAGGGTGGCGCCTCGGTCTGGCCCTGACGGGAATCGGCGCCGCCCTCGGCTTCGTCGGGAGCTGGCTCTCGGTGCGCCACTTCCTCCGGGAGCGGAGATGAGGGCGCTCCCTCCGCCCCCCGCGCCCGCCCGCCCCCGCCGGGGCGCGCGGATCGGGCCGATTGCTGGCCTCCCGCCGTTCGGGGTAACATGCCTCTTGGGCGCGGGGTTGGCCCTGTTGGCGCTTGCGGCCGCCCCGCCCGCCGAGCCAGCCGGGCCGGAGGAGCGCCTCTCCCGGATGGAGCGTCGGCTTCTCCGCGAGGAGATGCGGCTGCGCGTGCTGGAGTTGCGCATCGCCCGCGAGCGCGATGCGGCCCAGCGCGGAAGACTGCGGACCGAGACCCTCCTGCGCAAGCTGGACGCCCTTTCGGGCCGGCTCGCCCTCGAGGACCAGCGCCTTCGGGTGCTCAATCGCAAGATGAGGGTCTCGGAGGAGCGGCTCGGGCGCATCCGGGCCGAGTTCGGCCGCCTTCAGAGCGAGCAGGGCGAGCGGAGGAGCCGCATCCTGCTTCGGCTGCGCGCCCTCTACATGGAGGGGCCGATCGGTCCGGTCCGGCTCCTGATCAACTCGCGCTCGGTGTGGGACATCCTCGACAGGTGGTCCCTGCTGACCCAGCTCTCGCGGCACGACCTGGCCCTCATCAAGCGCTTCCGGAGCCAGGAGAAGCGGCTCGGGGAGCTGGAGGCGGCGAGCGAGGAGGAGGTGGCCCGCCGCGCCGCCCTGCGGGAGCGGCAGGCCAGGGTGAAGCGCCGGATCGGGCGCTACTACGGGTTGCGCGCCCGCGAGCTCTCCCGCCTCGAGCGGAGCAAGGGGAGGCGGCGCAGGCTCCTCGATGAGCTGAGCGGCGCCCGGAACGCCCTGCGCGACATGGTGGCCTCCCTCATGCGCGCCCGCGACGCCGAGGAGGCGGGAAGCGCCTCCCCCCTCGACGCGAAGATGGGGCTCCTCCCCTGGCCGGTGAAGGGAGAGCCCCTTCCCGCCGAAGGAAGAGGGGGAGGGAGAGAAGGAGGAGCCGCGGGCGAGCGAAACCCGGGGCGCGGGATTCGGATTCGCGCCGCCGAGGGCGCCCCGATCCGGCCGGTGGCCGCCGGGGAGATCGTTTTCGAGGATTGGGTCCGCGGCTACGGAAGGCTGCTCGTCCTCCGCCACGGCGGAGGGTTTTACACGGTGTACGGGGGCGCCGGCGAGGTGTTCGTCGATAAGGGCGAGCGGGTCGGGCCCCGGAAAATCATCGCGCGCGTGGGGACGACGGACGTTCTGGGCGAGCCATCGCTCTATTTCGAGATCCGAAGGGGTCCGATTCCGTTGAACCCGCTGCACTGGCTATCGCCCCGCCGCTAGGCCGGCGGGGCGTCCCGAGGACGGGATGTCTCCTGGAGGAGTGGGGAGGATGTTGAGAAAAGGAGTGCTGAGCGGTTGGGTCCTCTGGCTGGCGGCGGTCGCGGCGCTGGCGGCCGGCCTCGCCGCGAGTCCGCTCGGAAACATTTCGGCGCGGGAGAATTCCACCTACAAGGAGCTTCGCACCTTCACCGAGGTGTTGAGCCTCGTCGAGGAGAACTACGTCCGCGGGGTGGATAAGACCAAGCTCATTCGCGGCGCCATCAAAGGGATGCTGCGAACGCTCGACCCCCACACCAGCTTCCTCAATCCCGACGTCTACCGGGAGATGCAGGTCGAAACCTCCGGCCGCTTCGGCGGGCTGGGGATTGAGATCACCATCCGCGACCGGGTCCTCACCGTCGTCACCCCGATCGAGGACACCCCCGCCTTCCGCGTCGGCATCAAGGCGGGCGATCAGATCATCCAGGTCGAGGGGAAGAACATCAAGGAGCTATCCCTCCAGGAGGCCGTCCACCTTCTCCGGGGAAAGCCCGGCACCAAGGTGCGCATCACCGTGCGGCGCAAGGGGGAGAAGAAGCTCCTCGATTTCACCATCACCCGCGAGGTCATCCGCATCAAGAGCGTGCGCGGGCGGATGCTTCCCGAGGGGCTGGGCTACATCCGCGTGCGCAGCTTCCAGAGCTCGACGACGAACGAGGTCCGCAAGATGCTGGGCCGGTTCCAGAAGGACAGCTTGCGCGGCCTCATCCTCGATTTGCGGAACAACCCGGGGGGGCTCCTCTCCCAGGCCGTCGGCGTCTCGGACATCTTCCTCGGGCCCGGAAAGCTGATCGTCTACACCCGCGGGCGGATGGAGAACCAGAAGCACCGCTTCACCTCGACCGACCGGACGCGCGGGGAGGGGCTCCCCCTCGTCATCCTGGTCAACGCGGGCAGCGCAAGCGCCTCGGAGATCGTCGCCGGCGCCTTCCAGGATCTGGGCCGGGCCGAGATCATCGGCGAGAAGACCTTCGGCAAGGGCTCGGTGCAGACCATCGTGCCCCTCTCGGACGGCTCGGGCCTGCGCCTCACGACCGCGCTCTACTACACGCCCAAGGGCCGGCTCATCCAGGGCAAGGGAATCGATCCGGACATCGTGGTGGGGGTGAGCGCCGCCCTCCCGCCCGGCGTCCGGCTGCTGCGCGAGCGCGATTTGCCGCGCCACATTCCCAGCGCCGAGGAGAAGGCGAAGGGGGACGCGAAGAAAAAAGATCCGAAATCGCGCGCCGTCCTCCCCCGGGTCCCCAAAAAGGGGGAGAAGGACTTTCAGCTCGAGCGCGCCATCCAGCGCTTGAAGACCCTCCTCGGGGACGAGAAGAAGAAGGTCGGGGCCTAAGGGACGGGGCCTGAGCCGGCCCCTTCGATCCGCTGGCGTCAAGGGCGGCGGGATCCGCGCCTCCCCCTCCGGGGGGAGATACCGCGCCTTCGCCCCTCCCGCTCCGCCCGCCCGAACGGCGTCCCCGCCATGCCGCGATCCCCGAAGAAGGACGCCCCCCGGCGCAGCCCCCCCCTCCCTCCCCGGGAGGCGGGCCGAAGGCTCCTCCTCGCCCTCGCGTTCGCCGCCGCCGCCATGGCCGTTCTCCTTTGGGCGCTCGGACCCCCGGGCCGGCGGGCGGGAGAGCCGGGAGGGAAGGGGGGGCCGCAAGCCGCCAGCGCGCGCGCCCGGGTCCCCGGCCGTCCTGCGGCGGCGCCCCGCCCGAACGGGCGGCGGAAGGTGGGGCCGACGGTGGGGCCGAAGGTGGGGCCGAAGGTGGGGCCGAAGGTGGGGCCGAAGGTGGGGCCGAAGGTGGGGCCGAAGGCCCCCAGCGCCTCCGGGGGGACGAAGGGGGGATTCACCGGGCCGCCGCGCGCCGTCATCCTCATCGACGACGTGGGGCACAACCTCGAGGCCGCCCGCGCGCTCCTGCGGCTCGATCTGAACCTCTCCTTCGCCATCCTCCCCCACCTGCCCCACTCCCGGCGGATCGCCGAGGAGGCCCGCGCCCGCGGGCGGGAGGTCATTCTCCACCTCCCGCTCGAGCCCAAGGACTATCCCCGGATGAACCCGGGCCCCGGCGGCCTCCTCTCCGCCCACTCGCCCGCGGAGTGGCGCCGCCTCACCCGGAGCGCCCTGGACGCCGTGCCCGGAATCGCCGGGGTGAACAACCACATGGGCTCCCTCCTGACCGAGCGGCGGGAGGCGATGGAGGTCATCCTCGCCGAGGTGAAGGCGCGCGGCCTCTATTTCGTCGACAGCTATACAACGGGCCAATCGGTGGCCTACGATGTCGCCCGCCGCCTGGGCCTGCGGGTGGCCCGGCGGACGATGTTTCTCGACAACGAGATCGAGGAAGAGAAGATATCGGCGCAGATCGACCGCCTGATCGACGAGGCCAGGCGCACGGGCCGCTCCTTCGGGATCGCCCATCCCCACAGGGCCACGGCCGCGGCCCTGCGCCGCGCCCTGCCCCGGATTCGGGCGGCGGGCGTGCGGATCGTGCCGGCCGGGGCGCTGGTGCGTTGAGGCGCGCCGCGGGAGGAAGAGGTGAACGTACTGGGGATCGAGACGAGCTGCGATGAGACAGCGGCTGCGGTTGTGCGCTTCGAGGAGGCGGGCGGGGAGGGTGAAGCCGCCCCCCCGCGCGTTCTCTCCAGCGTGGCGGCCTCCCAGGACGACATCCACTCCCGCTTCGGGGGCGTCGTCCCCGAGCTCGCCTCGCGCCGCCACGTCGAGCTGATCGATCCCGTCATCCGCGCCGCCCTGGAGGACGCCTCCCTCGGCCTGGGGGACATCGGCGCGGTGGCCGCCACCCGGGGGCCGGGATTGGTCGTCTCCCTCCTCGTCGGCCTCTCGGCGGCCAAGGCGCTCGCCTGGGCCCGGCGGCTCCCCCTCGTCGGGGTCCATCACCTGGACGGTCACATCCACTCCCTCTACCTGGACGTCCCCCCGCGGGGAGGGGAGGGCGGCGCGGGGGCGGCCCCCCTGGGCGGCCCCCCCCCCTTCCCCCACCTGGCCTTCGTCGTCTCGGGCGGCCACACCGATCTCTACCGCGTCGAGGGGCACGGCCGGGTGCGGCGCCTGGGGGGGACGCTCGACGACGCGGTGGGGGAGGCATACGATAAAGTGGGAGCCTCGATGGGGCTGGGCTATCCGGGGGGGCCCGCCGTGGACCGTCTCCACGCGGCCTTCCGGGCCGAGGGGACAGGGGAGCCGATGAAATTCCCTCGTCCTTTTCTTAAAGACCGGCCTTATGATTTTAGCTTTAGTGGATTGAAAACGGCTGTGTTAAGCTATTTGAGGAAGCAGGGCCACTACCGGGACGATCCCCGCCTCGCGCCCTGGGAGCGGCCCCAGGAGATCCCCCCCGGGGAGGCCCGCGCCGTGGCGGCCGGGTTCCAGGAGGCGGCCGTGGAGGTGCTCGTCGAGAAGGTGGACGGGGCGGCCCGGGCCGAGGGGCTCGGGGCCGTCTCGGTGAGCGGGGGGGTGTCCGCGAACCGCCACCTGAGGGAGCGCCTCGGGGAGCGCGCGCGGCGCTCGGGATGGTCCCTCCATCTTCCCCCCCTCCGCTACTGCACGGACAACGCGGCGATGATCGCCTGCGCCGGCGGATTCGCTCTCCGGGCCGGCGGGAAGGAGGCGTTCATGGACTATCTGCGCATGGACGCCGACCCGGCCTGGGAGCTGGCCGACCCGGCCCGGGAACTTGAAGGAGAGGAAGGAAAGCCGGATGCGTCCTGAAGAGGCGGGCCCGCCCGAGGCCGAAGCGCCGCTGGGCGAGACTCTCCCCCCCCCGCGCGGCTACGACGCCCCGATCGCGATCGGAGGGGTGCGCCTGCGCAGCCGCCTCCTCATGGCCCCCATGGCCGGCTACACCAACCTGCCCTTCCGCCGCCTCGTCTCCGCCCACGGGGCGGGGATGGTGGCCACCGAGATGGTGAGCAGCCAGGCCCTCGTGCGGCGCCACGCCAAGACCTTCGCCCTCATGCGCAGCGAGGCGGCCGAGCGGCCCGTCTCGATTCAGATCTTCGGCGCCGATCCGGGCCAGATGGGCGAGGCGGCGGCCATCGTCGAGGAGGCGGGGGCGGACGTCATCGATCTCAACTGCGGCTGCCCGGTGCGCAAGATCACGAAGAGCCAGGCGGGGGCCTCCCTCTTGCGCTTTCCCGGGCGGGCGGCCGAGGTGGTCGCGGCCATGGTGCGCGCCGTCCGGAGGCCCGTGACGGTGAAGATGCGCACGGGATGGGACACCATCGGGGCGGGCGAGGCCGAGCGCTTCGCCCGCGCCGTGGCCGACGCCGGGGCGGCGGCCCTCACGGTCCACGGCCGCACGCGCCAGGCCATGTTCAGCGGCGAGGTGGACCTGGATTCGATCCGCCGCGTCAAGCGCGCCGTCCCCGTCCCCGTCTTCGGGAACGGGAGCATCCTCACCCCGGCCGACGCCATCCGCATGATCGAGCGCACCGGGGTGGACGGCCTCGTGATCGGGCGCGGGGCCGTCGGCAACCCCTGGATCTTCTCCCGCCTCCTGGGCTGGCTCCGCACGGGCGCGCTCCCGCCGCCTCCCTCGCCCGGCGAGCGGATGCGCACGGTCCTCGCCCACCTGGATGGCTTGGCCGAGGCGCTCGGCGAGCGGCAGGCCCTCTTTCACGGGCGCAAGCATCTGGCCGCCTACTCCAAGGGGATTCCGGGCGGCGCGGCCTTCCGCGCCCGGGTGAACCGGATGGAGGCGCTCGGCGAGGTGCGCGAGGCGGTCGAGGCGTTCTTCGGGGCGGCGATGGAAGAGGATAGCCATCTCGCCGGGGAGCGGACGCATGCGGCTTGAGGGGCGCCGGGCGCTCGTCACCGGCGGGGGCCGGGGGATCGGCCGCGCCATCGCCCTCGCCTTCGCCCGCGAGGGGGCGTCGGTGGCCGTGGCCGCGCGCACCGCGTCCGAAATCGAAGCGGTGGCGGCGGAGATCGAAGAGACGGGGCGGACCGGCCTCGCCCTTCGGTGCGACGTCGGCGTCTCCGGGGAGGTCGCCGCGGCCGCCGCCGAGGCCGAGGCGCGGCTCGGCGGGGTGGACATTCTCGTCGCCAACGCGGGGATGATGGCCCACGCCCCGGTCGTCGGGCACACCGACGAGATGTGGGAGGAGGTGCTGCGGGTGAACCTCTCCAGCGTCTTCTGGGCGGCGCGCGCCGTCCTGGGCCCCATGACCGAGCGCGGATGGGGGCGGGTCATCGCCATGAGCTCGGTTTCGGGGAAGGTCGGCGGCGCCCGCCGCAGCGCCTACCACGCGGCGAAGCACGGGGTGCTCGGCTTCGTGCGCTCGGCCGCCCTCGAGGTGAGCGCCAACGGGGTGACGGTGAACGCCATATGCCCCGGCTTCGTGGACACGCGGATGATCTCGGACAACCGCGCGGAATTCGCGCCCCCCGAGGGAGGCGGCGCCGGCGGGGAGGACACGATGGCGCATCTGCGCGCCGCGATACCGATGAACCGGTTCCTCGACCCCGAGGAGGTGGCCGCGATGGCCGTGTACCTGGCGAGCGATGAGGCGCGCGGGATCACGGGCCAGGCGTTCAACATCTCCTGCGGGGCCGTGCAGAGCTGACCGTGGCGCCGGCCCGGGCGCGCGCCTCCCCCGCTCGGGGGCGCGCCTCCCCCGCTCGGGGGCGCGCCTCATCCGCCCGGGCCCGCGAGTTCTCCCCGCCCGCCAGGTGGGACGCCTGATGGCCAAGCGTCGTCCGCGAAGGGCGCCCAAGCCGGCGAAAGCGCGCCGCTCCCCGGCTCGCCCGAGGGGGGGGAGCGCCCCGCGCGCACGGCCCGCGAAGGGCGCCGCTCGGGCCGAGTCTCCCCCTTCGCCCGCGCCTCCCGCATCCGGGGCCGCCGGGCCGCGGACGGGCCGCCTGCGGCGGCCCCTTCGCCACGCCCTGGCCGCGGTCCTCCTGGTCGGGGCCGCCGGACTGGTGGCCGCCGCCGCCGGGGGGGTTTTCTACTACCTCAAGATCGCCAAGGGGCTTCCCGACGTCACCCTCCTGCACGACTACCAGCCCAGCCTCGTCACCAAGGTGTTCGATCAGAACGGGTTCCTCCTGAAAGAGTATTTCATCGAGCGGCGCTTCCTCCTGCGCAAGGAGGAGATCCCCAAGGTGGTCATCCAGGCCACCCTGGCCACCGAGGACGCCCGCTTCGAGGAGCACCCGGGCGTCGACCTGTTCGGCATCCTGCGGGCGGCCCTGGCGAACTTCATGGAGGGGAGCATCGTCGAGGGCGGCAGCACCATCACCCAGCAGCTCGCCAAGACCTTGATGCTCACCCCCGAGCGCAGCCTGGTCCGCAAGATTCGCGAGGCCATCCTCGCCGTGCGCATCGAGCGCAGCTTCAAGAAGCGGGAGATCCTCAACCTCTACCTGAACCAGATCTACTACGGACACGGCTCCTACGGCATCGAGGCGGCCTCGCGCGTCTACTTCGGCAAGGGGGCGAAGGACCTGCGCCTGCCCGAGGCGGCCCTCCTGGCGGGCCTTCCCCGCGCGCCCAACTACTACAACCCCATCCGCTTCCCCGAGCGCGCGCGCAAGCGGCGCGCCCACGTCCTTCGGCGCATGATGGAGGAGGATTACATCACCCCCGTCGAGTTCGCCGAGGCCGAGCTCGCGCCGATCTCCCTGACGCGGCCCGCCCCCGGCTACTGGGAGGCCGACTACGTCGTCGAGCACGTGCGCCGGCGCCTCGAGCGCCTCTTCGGGGCGGGCCGCCTCTACCGCGGCGGCCTCCGGGTGTACACCACCATCGACCTCGTCTTTCAGCGGGCGGCGACCTCCGCCGTGCGCCGGGGCATCCTGCGGGTGGACCGGCGGCGGGGGTACCGCGGCGTCCTCGCCCGCATCCCGCTCGAGCGCTCGGGGGCGTCGCCCTGGAAATCCGTCCACCGCTTCCTGGGAAAGCGGGGGCGGCGGCGCGAGCTGCGCACCGGTAGGTGGGAGCCGGCCCAGGTGCTCCAGGTCGGGCGCCGGCGGGCGAAGCTGCGCCTGCGGGCCGGGCTCGGGATCCTGCGCCGCAAGGACGCGGCCTGGGCGCGGCCCTTCGATCCGCGGAAGAACGGAAAGGCGGGCCCGGTGCGCAACCTGCGGCGCCTCCTGCGGCCGGGCGACATCATCCTCGTGCGGCGGCTGGGGGGGAAGGGGGCGGACGACACCCCAGGGGCCGTCCGCGTGGCCCTGGTCCAGGAGCCCCGGGTGCAGGCGGCCGCCATCGTCATCGAGCCGGGCACGGGCGCCATCCGCGCCATGGTGGGCGGCTACGACTTCGAGCAGAGCAAGTTCAACCGCGCCGTCCAGGCCGTCCGCCCCCCCGGCTCGGCCTTCAAGCCGGTGACCTATTCGGCGGCGATCAGCACGGGATGGTCCCCCTCCGACGTCATCATCGACGCGCCCATCATCTACCCGAGCAAGGGGCCGAACGGGGACTGGAAGCCGACGAATTACCGGGAGAAATTCTACGGCCCCACCACCTTGCGCGAGGCCCTCGCGCTCTCGAGAAACATCGTCACCGTGAAGCTCGCCCAGGCGGTCGGGATCAAGAAGATCGTCGAGCGCGCCCGCCTGCTCGGCATCCGCACCCCGATGGAGCCGAATCTATCGGTGGCCCTGGGCTCGAGCGGGGTGCGGCTCGTGGAGCTGACCGCCCTCTACGGCGCCCTGGCGAAGCTGGGCCGCCTGGTGGAGCCCCACGTTCTCCTCCGGGTGGAGGACCCCGACGGGAAAACCATCTGGCAGGCCGCCCCCTCTGTGCGCCAGACGATCGCGCCCGAGGTGGCCTACGTCACCCTGAGCCTCCTCAAGAACGTGATCGAGGCGGGGACGGCCCGCCGGGCGAGAAGCCTCAAGCGCCCCCTGGCGGGCAAGACGGGGACGACGAACGATTACCAGGACGCCTGGTTCATCGGCGTCTCGCCCTTCTACGCGGCGGGCGTCTGGGTGGGCATGGACGACAAGTCCTCCCTCGGCTGGGGCGAGACGGGGGCGCGCGCCGCCCTGCCGATCTGGATGAACATCGTCAAGGCCGTCCACGCCGGGCTGCCGGCCCGCGACTTCCCGCGCCCGCCCAAGGTCACCTTCGTCTCCATCAATCCGAAGACGGGCCTCCGCCTGCGCCCCGGGAGGGGAGGCGTGCGCCAGGCCTTCGTCGCCGGGACGGAGCCCCCCTTCGCCGAAAAGAAGGTGAAGAGGGAGGCCGAGACGGCGAAGTATTTCCGGGAGGACGCGGACGCGCGGGCGTCCGGGGAGGGGGGTGCGGAGGCGGATGACGGCGCCTCCGCCGAAGGGGAGGACCGCCTCTCCTCCGAGACGCCCGGCCCGGCGGGGAGCGCGGCTCCTGCGGGGGGGGCGACTCCCTAGGGAAGGGTTTGGGCGAGGCCTATTCGCAGCCCGATTCTTTCATCAGATCTTGAACCTTCGCTATTTCATCCGCCATTCCGACTTCCATAAAAAGCGCAAGCGCCTTCGCCCAGTGACCGCAGGCGGCGTCCCGGTTTCCGCGCTCTTTTTCCAGGGCGCCGAGGTTGTTGTACTGAATCGCCATGCCTTCCTTGCGGCCCAGTTCTTCGTTCAGTGCGAGGGCTTTCATGTATAGCTCCTCGGCCCGGTCCAGTTCCCCCCGCGTTAGGTGGATATTGCCGAGGTTGCCGTAATTGGCGGCCATGCCTTCCTTGCGGCCCAGGTCTTCGTTCAAGGCGAGGGCTTTCATGTATTGCTCCACGGCCCGGTCCAGTTCCCCCCGCATCCGGTGGATAATGCCGAGGTTGCCGTACTGATGGGCCATGCCTTGCTTGCGGCCCAGTTCTTTGTTGAGGATGAGCGCTTTTCGGTGAAACTCCTCGGCCCGGTCCAAATTGCCCCGTTCCTTGTATATAATGCCGAGGTTGTCGTAGTTTCTTGCCATGTTCTCCTTGTTTCCTATCTCTTCGTTGAGGACGAGCGCTTTTCGGTGAAACTCCTCGGCCCGGTCCAGATTGCCCCGCGTCAGGTGGATATTGCCGAGATTGCCGTAGGCGGTTGCCTTGCTCCACTTGCGCCCTAACTCATCTTCAAGCGTGAGGACTTTTCTGTAGTACTCCTCGGCCCGTTCCAGCTCTCCCCGCGTCTGGTGGATTTGGCCGAGGTTCCCGAAGTCGGCGGCCATACCTTCCTTGCTATCCAGTTCTTCGTGCAAGGCGAGGGCTTTCATGTATTGCTCCACGGCTTGGTCCAGCTCTCCCCGCGTCTCGTAGATAATGCCGAGGTTGCCGGTGGCGGCGGCGATTATTTTCTTATCATTTCCCTCCTCTCCCAGCCGCAAGACGTTATGGTAAGCATCCTCC
>JAZGDQ010000286.1:0-11708 GCA_036477985.1 bacterium | reverse complement strand
ACCTTCTGACCCTGACCCAGCCGGATCTCATCCGCTCCATCCACACCGGATTCCTGGAGGCGGGGGCGGACATCATCGAGACGAACACGTTCAACTCCAACGCCGTCTCTTTGGCCGACTACCAGATGACGGACCTGGCCTACGAGCTGAACCGCGACGCCGCCCGGATCGCGCGCGAGGCCGCCGAGGCGTTCGAGTCCGGGAAGCGCGGGCGGCCGTGCTTCGTGGCCGGCGTCCTCGGCCCCACCAACCGGACGGCCTCCCTCTCGCCCGAGGTGAACGACCCGGGGTTCCGCAACATCACCTTCGACGAACTGGTCGCCGCCTACGGCGATTCGGTGCGCGGGCTGGTCGACGGGGGGGCGGACGTTCTCCTCTTCGAGACGGTGTTCGACACCTTGAACTGCAAGGCGGCCCTGTTCGCCGTCGAGAAGCATTTCGGGGAAAACGGCGGGCGCATCCCCCTCATGATCTCGGGCACCATCACGGACGCGAGCGGGCGGACCCTCTCGGGCCAGACGACCGAGGCCTTCTGGAACTCGATCGCGATGGCGCGGCCCCTCAGCGTCGGGCTCAACTGCGCGCTCGGCGCCAAGGACCTGCGCCAGTACGTCGAGGAGCTCTCCCGGGTGGCGGAGACCCGCGTCAGCACCCACCCGAACGCGGGCCTGCCCAACGAGTTCGGCGAGTACGAAGAGGGCCCCGAGTACATGGCCGGGATCATCGGAGAGTTCGCGCGCAGCGGATTCGTGAACATCGTGGGGGGCTGCTGCGGGACGACCCCGGCCCACATCGAGGCCATCGTCGAGGCCGTCCGCGCCATTCCCCCGCGGAAGATTCCCGAGATTCCGCCCCGCTGCCGCCTGAGCGGCCTCGAGCCGCTGAACGTCGGCCCCGAGACGGGCTTCGTGAACGTGGGGGAGCGAACGAACGTCGCCGGCTCGGCGCGCTTCGCCAAGCTCATCCGGAGCGGGGACTACGAGAAGGCGCTCCAGGTGGCCCGCCAGCAGGTCGAGAACGGCGCCCAGATAATCGACGTCAACATGGACGAGGGCATGCTCGACTCCGAGGAGGCGATGAGCGCCTTCCTGCGGCTGATCGCCTCCGAGCCCGACATCAGCCGGGTGCCCGTCATGATCGACTCCTCCAGGTGGCCGGTCATCGAGGCGGGGCTCAAGTGCGTCCAGGGCAAGTGCGTCGTGAATTCGATCAGCCTCAAGGAGGGGGAGGAGACCTTCATCGAACAGGCCTGGCTCGTGCGCCGCTACGGCGCCGCCACCCTCGTCATGGCCTTCGACGAGAAGGGGCAGGCCGAGACCGTCGAGCGGAAGCTGGAGATCTGCCGGCGCGCCTACCGCATCCTCACCGAAGAGGTCGGCTTCTCGCCCCAGGACATCATCTTCGACCCCAACGTCTTCGCCGTGGCCACCGGCATCGAGGAGCACGACGACTACGCCGTGGCCTACATCGAGGCCACCCGGCGGATCAAAGAGGAGCTCCCCCACGCCCTCGTGAGCGGCGGGGTGAGCAACGTGTCCTTCTCCTTCCGGGGGAACAACGGGGTCCGCGAGGCGATGCACTCGGCCTTCCTCTACCGCGCCATCGGGGCCGGGATGGACATGGGCATCGTGAACGCGGGCCAGCTCGCCGTCTACGAGGAGATCCCCAAGGACCTCCTCGAGCGGGTCGAGGACGTCCTCCTCAACCGGCGCAAGGACGCCACCGAGCGCCTGCTGGAGGTGGCCGACGAGGTGAAGGGCCGGGCCAAGGCCGAGGGAGTGGACCTTTCGTGGCGGGAGAAGCCGGTGAACGAACGCCTCTCCCACGCGCTCGTCAAGGGCATCACCGAATTCATCGTCGAGGACGCCGAGGAGGCGCGCCTCGCGGCCGAGCGGCCCATTCACGTCATCGAGGGCCCCCTCATGGACGGGATGAACGTCGTCGGCGACCTGTTCGGCGCGGGCAAGATGTTCCTCCCCCAGGTGGTCAAGAGCGCCCGGGTGATGAAGACGGCGGTGGCCCACCTCCTTCCCTTCATCGAGGCGGAAAAGGAGTCGGGCGAGGCCGGCGGCTCGAACGGGAAGATCATATTGGCCACCGTGAAGGGGGACGTGCACGACATCGGCAAGAAGATCGTCGGCGTCGTGCTCCAGTGCAACAACTACGAGGTGATCGACTTGGGGGTCATGGTGCCCTGCGCGCGGATCCTCGAGAAGGCCCGGGAGGCGGGGGCGGACGTCATCGGCCTCAGCGGGCTGATCACGCCCTCCCTGGAGGAGATGGTGCACGTCGCCCGCGAGATGGAGCGCGAGGGGTTCACCCTCCCCCTCCTCATCGGGGGCGCCACCACCTCGCGCGCCCACACGGCGGTGAAGGTCGCCCCGGCCTACGGCGGCCCGGCCGTCTACGTGACGGACGCCTCGCGCGGGGTGGGCGTCATGGGGAGCCTCATGAACGCCGGGCTCAAGGACCGTTTCGTGGAGGAGGTCCGGGCCGAGTACGAGAAGATCCGCGGTCGGCACGAGGGGAGGAGAGCGCGCGCGCGGATGAGCGCCCTCCCCGAGGCGCGCGCGAACCCGCTCCCCGCCGATTGGGAGCGGGCGGACCCGCCGGCGCCCGTCCTCCGCGGCCTCAAGGTGTTCGAGGACTATCCGCTCGAGGAGATCCGGGAGCGGATCGATTGGACCCCCTTCTTCCGGACCTGGGAGCTGTCGGGGACCTTCCCCGGGATTCTTTCCGACCCGGAGGTAGGCGAGGCCGCGAGCGATCTGTACAGGGACGCCCAGGCCATGCTGGACCGCATCATCGAGGAAAAACTCCTGCGGGCGAAGGGAGTCTTCGGCATCTTCCCGGCCGCCCGCTCGGGGGACGACGTCGAGGTCTACGCCGACGGCGCGCGGGGGAAGACGCTCGGCGTCCTCCACTTCCTGCGCCAGCAGATGGAGCGGTCTGCCGGGTCACCCAATCTGTGCCTGGCCGATTTCATCGCCCCCAAGGAGAGCGGGGTGGAGGACCACATCGGCCTCTTCGCCGTGACCGCGGGCATCGGGGCCGACGCCCTCGCCGCCGGGCATGAGCGCAACCACGACGACTACAGCGCCATCATGGTGAAGGCCCTGGCCGACCGGCTGGCCGAGGCGTTCGCCGAGCGCCTGCACGAGCGCGTCCGCAAGGAGTTTTGGGGCTACGCCCTCGACGAGGACATGGACAACGAAGCGCTGGTGCGGGAGGCGTACCGGGGAATCCGCCCGGCGCCGGGCTATCCGGCCTGCCCGGATCACTCCGAGAAGCGGACGCTCTTCGATCTGCTCGGCGCCGAGGAGAACGTCTCGATCTCGCTGACCGAGAGCTTCGCCATGCTCCCGGCCGCCTCGGTCAGCGGCTACTACTTCTCCCACCCGGAGGCGCGCTACTTCGGGGTGGGGAGGATCGGGCGCGATCAGGTGGAGGACTACGCCCGGCGCAAGGGGATGGAGGCGGCGGAGGTGGAGAGGTGGCTCTCCCCCAACCTGAGCTATGAGCCGGGCGCTCGGCCGGAGGCCGCCGCCGGGTGAGACCCGCGCCCGCCCCGGCCCCTAGGGGGCGCTGCTGCAGTTGGGGCAGAGGCCGTGGAGGACCATCTCGGAGCGGCGGACCTGAAAACCCCTCGGCAGCGGGTCCGGGGGGGCGAGCTTCACTTCCTCGATGCACTCCATCTCCCCGCACTCCTCGCACAGGAAATGGGCGTGCTCCTGGCCCTCGGGATGGGAGCCGTAGCGGGCGGCGAAGCGCCAGACGCGGTCCCCTCCCTCGAGGCGCAGGGTGAGGCCCTTTTCCATGAAGGTGTGGAGGGTGCGGTAGACGGTGACGCGGTCCCAGTGGCGGCCCGGGAGGCGCTCGATCACCTCCGAGTGGGCGAGGGGGACGGGCGACTCCATCAGGAGGGAGAGCACGTGGAGCCGGACCTGGGTCACCTTCAGTCCGGCCCGGCGCAACATGGATTCGGGCGAAAGGGCTGCATTCATGGAAATATTTCCGGCTCCAGCGATTCGATGGACAAACCCGCCACCATATTAAAGAACCGGGGGGGCGGCCCGCAAGGAGTCCCGAAGGTCCCCCGCCCGGCCGGGGGGGCGCACGTTGACGGGGAAAGGCTGTGTGTCTAGAGTGATTTGCCTTCCGGGGCGCGGCTTCCCCGCGGCCCCGGCCCGCCTGGGGCGGGAATCCGGGCGGGAGGGCGGCGTTTCGGCGGCCGCCCGGCCTTCCGTGCGAAGGTGGCGGAATCGGCATACGCGCTGGATTTAGGATCCAGTGCCTTCGGGCATGGGGGTTCGAATCCCCCCCTTCGCACCAGGAGGCGGTTTCGGCCCCTCCCCGGGCGGGGAGGGGGGCGTTTTAACGTGAGGAGAGGCGGATTTGTCGGCGACTGTGAGTGACATCGACGCCTGCACGAAGCGGCTCGACGTAGCCGTTCCCCGGCAGGAGGTGGACAAGGAGATGAAGCAGGCGTTCTCGCGCCTCGCGAGGCGGGTGCGCCTGAAGGGGTTCCGCAAGGGCCGGGTGCCGCACCACATTCTGGAGCGCTACTACGGCGAGGAGATCCGGGCCGAGGTGCTGAACCGGGTCATCTCGGACAACTACCGGCGGCTCCTCGAGGAGCGGGGCATGCGCCCGGTCGGGGAGCCGAGCGTGACCGACATCGAGATGCCCGAGGGGGCGCCCGAGCTCACCTTCAAGGCGACGGTGGAGGTGATCCCTCCCTTCGAGCTGGGCGAGTACAAGGGCATCGAGGTGGCGATCAACCGCCGGGAGGTCACCGAGGCGCTCCTGGACGAGGAGGTGGCCAAGGTGGTGCGGGCCTCCGCCACGCTCGAGGAGGTGGAGCGGCCCGCCAAGGCGGGCGATTACGTCATGTTCGACATCGAGGGCTTCGAGGCGGGCGAGCCCGTTGCGGGAACCAAGGGCGAGAGCCAGACCTTCATCCTGGGCGAGTCGGAGGCCGAGCCCGAGCTCGAGGCGGCGCTGACGGGCGTGAAGCCGGGCGAGGAGAAGGAGGTCGAGATCAAGGTTCCCGCGGGCGCCGCCCCCGAGATCGCCGGCAAGACCCTCCTCTTCCGGATCGCGTGCCGCTCGGTCAAGGAGGCCCGTCCGCCCGAGCTGAACGAGGACTTCGTCCGATCCCTGGGGCGGGGCTTCTCCACGGTCGGGGAGCTGCGCGCCCACATCAAGGGCGAGCTCGAGTCCTTCGAGGACTCCGCGGGGCGCTCCCAGGGGATCGCCGAGATCCTGCGCACGCTGCGCGAGTCCCATCCCTTCGAGGTTCCCCAGACCCTGATCCGGAGCCAGGCGGAGGATCAGTTCGGCGAGTATGAGCGCCGGATGCGGGAGCAGAATCCGGAGAACGCGATCTCGGAGGCCGAGCGGAAGCGGATCTTGGAGGAGCTGGCCCCCGACGCGGAGGCCCGGGTGCGCGAGATGATCCTGGTGGACCGCATCCGCGAGAAGGAGGGGATTCAGGCGACGAGCGAGGAGGTGGAGTTTTCGATCCGCAATCTCGCGGCCCGGTATCAGATGGAGCCCGAGAAGCTGAAAGAGCGCATGTCCGTCACCGGAGGGTTGGACTCCCTCATCCGGAATATCAACTATAATAAGGCGACGGAATGGCTGTACGACCAGGCGAAGGTGGAAGTGAAGATCGGAGAACCCAGCCGGGAGGAGGACTCCTCCGGGGAGCCCGAAGCCGGCGAAAAATAGAGAGGACAGAACCGTGGCGTTGATCCCCATGGTGGTGGAGCAGACGAACAGGGGCGAGCGGGCCTACGACATTTACAGCCGTCTCCTGAAGGAGCGGATCATTTTTCTGGGGATGGCGATCGACGACAGCATCGCCAACGTGGTGACGGCCCAGCTTCTGTTCCTGGAGGCCGAGGAGCCCGACCGCGACATCTCCATGTACATCAACAGCCCCGGCGGGACGGTGACGGCGGGTCTTGCCGTATACGATACGATTCAATACATTAAGCCTGATATTTCAACGATTTGCATCGGCCAGGCCGCCAGCATGAGCGCCCTCCTGCTCGCGGCCGGCGCGCCTGGCAAGCGGTTCGCCCTGCCGAACTCGCGGATTCTCATTCACCAGCCCATGGGAGGCGTCCAGGGCCAGGCGACGGACATCGACATCCAGGCGAAGGAAATTCTCCGGATGCGGGCGGAGCTCAACAGCATCCTCTCCCGTCACACGGGCAAGTCGATCGATCAGATTGAGAAGGACACCGACCGCGACAACTTCATGACCAGCGAGGCGGCCAAGGAGTACGGCATCATCGACGACGTGATCGTCTCCCGCGTGTCGCCGCAAAATGGGGCGGGCGAGGAAAAAGGGAAAGAGAAAGGGAAAGAGAAAGACAAAGAGGAAGGCAAGGACTCGGACGGGGACAAGAGCTCGGAGAACGGCGCCTAGGCCGGAATCGCCGGCGGATTATTGGCCCGGCCGGGAGGGGAGAAGCGGAATGGCGAAGAAGGCCTCCGAAAAAGCCGAATCCTTGCGCTGCTCTTTCTGCGGAAAGGGCCAGGAAGAGGTCAAAAAGCTGATCGCCGGCCCGGGCGTCTACATCTGCGACGAGTGCGTCGAGCTCTGCAACGACATCATGATGGAGGAGTGGAACGAGGAGCGGAAGCGCGATGCCCAAACCCTCCTCAAGCCCTCCGAGATCTACGCCATCCTGAACGAGTACATCATCGGCCAGGAGCGCGCGAAGAAGATTCTCTCGGTCGCCGTCTACAACCACTACAAGCGGATCGACGCCAGCCTCGACCTCCACGACGTGGAGCTGCAAAAGAGCAACATCGTCCTCATCGGCCCCACCGGCTCGGGCAAGACCCTCATGGCGCAGACCCTGGCGCGCCTCCTCGACGTCCCCTTCACCATCGTGGACGCGACGACGCTCACCGAGGCGGGCTACGTCGGCGAGGACGTGGAGAACATCATCCTCAAGCTCCTCCAGTCGGCCGACTTCGACGTCGCCAAGGCCGAGCGGGGCATCATCTACATCGACGAGATCGACAAGATCAGCCGCAAGAGCGAGAACCCCTCGATCACGCGCGACGTTTCGGGCGAGGGCGTCCAGCAGGCGCTGCTGAAGATCATCGAGGGCACCATCGCCAACGTCCCGCCCCAGGGGGGGCGGAAGCATCCCCACCAGGAGTTCATGCGGGTCGACACGACCAACATCCTCTTCGTGTGCGGGGGCGCCTTCGTCGGGCTGGACGACATCATCCGCCGGCGCGTGGGCCAGCAGGGGATGGGCTTCGAGGCCAAGCTCGACACGTCCAAGAAGGCCAGCCTGAGCGAGATCCTCTCCCAGGTGCAGCCGGAGGACCTGCTCAAGTACGGGCTCATCCCCGAGTTCGTGGGGCGGCTGCCCGTCGTCGCCACCCTGAGCGAGCTGGACGAGGACGCCATGGTCGATATCCTCACCGAGCCGCGCAGCGCCCTCGTCAAACAGTTCCAGAAGCTCATCGAGTTCGAGGGCGTCTCCCTTCGCTTCACCAAGAGGGCGCTCCGGGCCATCGCCGGCAAAGCCCTCGACCACAAAACCGGGGCCCGCGGCCTGCGCGCCATCATCGAGAACCTCATGCTCGACACCATGTTCGATCTTCCCTCCATGACCGGCGTCAAGGAGATCGTGATCAACGAGAACGTCGTGGAGCGGAAGGAAACGCCTCTTCTGGTGTACGAGAAGGCAAGCTGACCGTCATCGGCTCGAACCTCATCGAGGCCCTTCGATTGCCGAGGAACCCGTGAATCCCAGCCCGATAGTCCTCCCCTGCATTCCGCTGCGGGACATGATCTTCTTCCCGCACATGATCAGCCCGATCTTCGTGGGGCGCGGCCGCTCGCTCGCAACGGTCGAGTCGATGCCCCCCGACACCCGCCGGGTGCTCGTGGTCGGGCAGCGCGACGTGCGGGCGGAGGACTACGAGCCCGGCGGCCTCTTCGACGTGGGGACCGAGGCCGAGGTGCTCCAGATTCTCCGCCTGAGCGACGGCACCGTGAAGCTCCTCCTCGAGGGGATGACCCGCTGCCGCGTGTCGGAGTTCCACCTCGACGGCGAGGTTCTGGTGGCCGAAGCCTTTCCCTTCGAAGAGCCCGGCGACGCCTCCCTCGAGCTCTCGGCCAGCAGCCGCGCCCTCCTTTCGCGCTTCGAGGACTACCTCCGGGTGAACCACCGGGTTCCCCACGAGATCTACTCCGCCGTGGAGAGCCTCGAGACTCCGGCGGCCATAAGCGACGGAATCGCCGCCAACGTGCCCTTCAGGCACCCCGACAAGCAGCGCCTCCTGGAGACCTTCGACCCGGCCGAGCGGATCGCTCTCCTCTCTCAGCTCTTGGCGGAGGAGATCGAGCTCTTCAAGGTGGAGCGGAAGGTGCGCGGCCGGGTGCGCCGCCAGATGGACCGCAGCCAGAAGGAGTTCTATCTCACCGAGCAGCTCAAGGCGATTCAGCGCGAGCTGGGCCAGTCCGAGGGCCTCCTCGGCGAGGGCGAGGAGCTGCGCGAGAAGGTGAAGGGCGTGCGGATGCCCAAGGAGATCGCCGAGAAGGTGGAGAAGGAGATCCGGCGGCTGGAGATGATGGCGCCCCTTTCGGCCGAGTCGTCCGTCGTGCGCAACTACGTCGAATGGCTGCTCGATGTGCCCTGGCGGGAGCGGACCCGCGACCGCAACGACCTCGCCGCCGCCCGCGAGATCCTCGAGCGGGACCATTTCGGCCTCAAGAAGGTGAAGGAGCGCATCCTCGAGCATTTGGCCGTGAAGATCCTCAACAAGGCGATTCGCGGCCCCATCCTCTGCTTCGTGGGCCCGCCCGGGGTGGGGAAGACCTCCCTCGGCCGGAGCATCGCCGCCGCCCTGGGCCGCAAGTTCGTGCGCGTCTCGCTGGGCGGGGTGCGCGACGAGGCCGAGGTGCGGGGGCACCGGCGCACCTACATCGGCTCCCTCCCGGGGCGGATCATCCAGTCCATGAAAAAGGCCGGAACGCTCAACCCCGTCTTCGTCCTGGACGAGGTGGACAAGATGAGCGCCGACTTCCGGGGCGATCCCGCCTCGGCCCTGCTCGAAGTGCTCGACCCGGAGCAGAACAAGAACTTCAGCGATCATTACCTCGAGGTGGACTACGACCTGAGCCGGGTGTTCTTCATCACCACGGCGAACACGACGGACGCGATTCCCTCCCCCCTCCTCGATCGGATGGAGGTCATCCATCTCCCCGGCTACACCGACGAGGAGAAGATGGAGATCGCCAAGCGCTTCCTCCTCCCCCGCCAGCGCGAGGAGAACGGCCTGCGCGAGTCCCAGCTCCTGGTGGCGGACAAGGCCATCCAGCGGATCATCAACGAGTACACGCGCGAAGCCGGGGTGCGGAACCTCGAGCGCGAGCTGGGCAACCTGTGCCGGAAGGTGGTGCGCCGCCTCGTCGAGGAGACCCACGGCGGCAAGGAGAAGCGCGCGGCGGGGAAGAAGAAGGCGGCGGCCAAGGGGAAGGTCCGTCCCGTTCGGGTGGGGGCCAAATCCCTCGAAAAGTATCTCGGCGCGCCCCGCTACACCCCCGACCGGCCCGAGTCGCGCGCGGGCGTGGGGATCGCCACCGGGCTGGCGTGGACGCCGGCGGGCGGCGTCCTCCTCCCCGTCGAGGTGGGCGTATTCGAGGGCAAGGGCTCCCTCATCCTGACCGGCAAGCTGGGGGACGTGATGAAGGAGAGCGCCCGGGCCAGCCTCTCCTGGCTGCGCGCGCGGGCGTCCAAGCTGGGGATTCCCCCCCTGTTCCACGAGAAGCGGGATGTCCACATCCACTTCCCCGAGGGCGCCATCCCCAAGGACGGCCCCTCGGCGGGCGTCACCATGGCCCTCGCCCTGGCGAGCGCCTTCTCGGGCCGCAAGGTGCGCCACGATGTGGCCATCAGCGGGGAGGTGACCCTGCGGGGGCGCGTGCTCCCGGTGGGCGGGGTGAAGGAGAAGATACTGGCGGCGCGGCGGGGCGGCATCCCCACCGTGCTCCTGCCCCGCGAGAACGAAAAAGACATCAAGGAGGTGGAGGCCGAGGGTCCCCTGGGCCTCGAGGTGATTTACGTCGAGAACATGGACGAGGTGGTGCGCGAGTGCCTCCTGCCCGGGCCGAAGCGAAGGGAGGCCGCCGGCCCCAAGACCCAGGGGAAGCGCCCCCGTCAGGTGCGGGCCGCCGCCGCCCCCAAGCCCGCCCTCGGGAAAAAGGAGCGCCCCCGCGGCCGGCGGCCGGGCTCCGCGGGCCGGTAGCCGCGACCGGCGGGCCGGCGTCCGGGAAAATCCCCCGGCTCTGGGGGGAATCGGCCCCCGGGGGGCCGATCTGTTCCGTTGACATTGTCCTCGCCCCCACCCTATCATCTCCGTTGAAGGTCACAGGCGCGTAGCTCAGGGGGAGAGCGCTTGCTTGACACGCAAGAGGTCGGCGGTTCAAAACCGCCCGCGCCTACCAGGCTCGCAATTTTTCGGATTGGCCCCGCGGCCGGTTTCGGTTGAGGTCGTTTCCACCATCAGAGGAGTATTTGGCGGTTTCCGACGCCCGTATATATGGCCGTTCAATCTGAACTGACCCCTCCGAAGAATGCGGTTGCCGCAAAGGTCGGCGGCGAGATCGTCGATTTGGATCGGGTTTCCGCTTCCGGCTCGCCCGTCGAGTACGTTTCCCTCGATTCCGAAGAGGGATTGGAGATTCTCCGCCACAGCACCGCCCACCTCATGGCCCAGGCGGTGCTGGAGCTCTACCCGGGCTCCCTGCTCACCATCGGCCCCCCGATCGAATCCGGCTTCTACTACGACATCGACTACGAGCGCCCCTTCACGCCCGAGGACCTCGAGAAGATCGAGGGCCGCATGGGCGAGATCGCCGAGCGCCGCCTTCCGATCAAGCGCGAGGAGATCAACCGCGAATCCGCGCTCTCCCTCTTCGGGGAGCGGGGGGAGACCTACAAGGTCGAGATGATCCACGATCTCCCCGAGGGGGAGCCCCTCTCGATCTACCGCCAGGGCGAATTCGTGGATCTGTGCCGCGGCCCCCACGTCCCCTCGACGGGTTTCCTCAAGACCTTCAAGCTTCTCAAAGTGGCCGGCGCCTATTGGCGCGGGGACGAGAAGAACAAGATGCTCCAGCGGATCTACGGCGCCGCCTTCCCCCGGCCCAAGGAGCTGAAGACCCACCTCCGCCGCTTGGAGGAGGCCAAGAAGCGCGACCACCGCGTCCTGGGGAAGCAGCTCGGCCTCTTCTTCGTGGACGAGAACGCGGGCGGCGGCCTCATCTACTGGCAGCCCAAGGGCACGACGATCAAGAACACGATCGAGCGCTTCTGGGAGGACGAGCACGTCCGCCGCGGCTACCAGCTCGTCTCGATTCCCCACATCGCCCGCGACGTCCTCTTCCGCACCTCGGGGCACTACGACTTTTACCGGGAGAACATGTACGTCCTGAACATCGACGAGGACGAGTACGTCCTCAAGCCGATGAACTGCCCGGGCCACATCCTCATCTACCAGCAGCAGGGGCGCAGCTACCGCGACCTGCCCTACCGACTCGCCGAGCTGGGGACGGTCTACCGCTACGAGCGCAGCGGCGTCCTCCACGGGATGCTCCGTGTGCGGGGCTTCACCCAGGACGACGCCCACATCTTCTGCACCCCCGAGCAGGCCGAGGAGGAGGTCAT
>JAZGDQ010000285.1:0-2462 GCA_036477985.1 bacterium | reverse complement strand
TCCCCAGCGGTGCGAGCACCGGCAAGCGCGAGGCGGTGGAGCTGCGCGACGGGCAGCGGAGCCGCTACCTGGGTAAGGGGGTCGAAAAGGCGGTCGGGCACGTCAACAAAACGCTGGCCTCGGCCCTCATCGGGACGGACGCGGCCGATCAGCGCGGCCTGGATGCGCGCCTTTGCGCGATCGACGGCACCCCGAACAAGGGGCGGCTCGGGGCGAACGCCGTGCTCGGCGTATCGCTCGCGGCCGCCCGGGCGGCGGCCGACGCCCACGACCTGCCGCTCTTCCGCTACCTGGGCGGCGCGGGGGCCTGCACCCTCCCGGTCCCGATGATGAACATCCTCAACGGCGGGGCCCACTCGGACAACAGCGTCGACTTCCAGGAGTTCATGATCATGCCCCTGGGGGCGAAGACCTTCCCCGAGGGGCTGCGGATGGGCGTCGAGGTGTTCCACCGCCTCAAGGAGGTGCTCAAGAAGCGGGGCTACGCCACGGCGGTGGGCGACGAGGGGGGCTTCGCCCCCGACCTTCGGAGCAACGAGGAGGCCCTCGAGACCATTCTCGAGGCCGTCGTCCTGGCGGGCTACCGCCCGGGGGCGGACGCGATGATCGCCATCGACCCGGCCTCGAGCGAGTTCTACGAGAAGGGCCGCTACGTCTTCCGCTGGTCGGACGGAAGCCGGAAGACCTCCGATGAGATGGTGAAGTTCCTGGAGGGGTGGGTCCGCCAGTACCCGATCATCTCGATCGAGGACGGCTGCGCCGAGGACGACTGGCGGGGCTGGAAGGCGCTGACCGGGGCGCTCGGCGATAAGGTCCAGCTCGTGGGAGACGATGTGTTCGTGACGAACACCGGGATTCTCGAACGGGGCATCCGCGAGGGGGTGGCCAACAGCATTCTCATCAAGTTGAACCAGATCGGGACGCTGACCGAGACGCTCGAAGCGATTCAGATGGCCAACCGGGCGGGTTACACCGCCGTCATCTCCCACCGCTCGGGGGAGACCGAGGACACCACCATCGCCGACCTCGCCGTGGCCGTGAACGCGGGCCAGATCAAGACAGGCTCGGCGAGCCGGACGGACCGGCTGGCGAAGTACAACCAGCTGCTGCGCATCTGCGGGGAGTTGGGAGAGGCGGCGGTCTATCCCGGGAGGGAGGCCTTCTTCAACCTATCGAAGACGGCCCGCTCGGCGCGCGGCGGCGGCGGGCGAAAGCCGAAGAAATAAAAAGATGCGCCGCCGGCCGGGTTCCCCCCGGCCGACGGCGAGGACAGCTCACCGCGGCGCTTCCGTGCACCAGTGTCCTATGGAGCTGTCAGTAAAGCGGTCCTACTTTTTGGACACGCCGTTTGTCGCCGTCAGGGCCATCACCTTCGTGGTGTGCATCTCGTGCATCACGTCCTCGAAGCATTCCTCGCAAAGCCCGTGCGACACCTCGACCGTCTTCCCGTCCTTGCGCTTGAGCTCGCGGATCATCCCGGGAAGACCGATGTCGCACCACTCGTCACCCATCGTCTTGACGTTGTAGCAGCACCAACATTGCGAAATCATGGCTACACCCTCGCCTTAATCCATGGCCCAATCGCGGGTCTATCCCTGACCCCATAAAATGTATCGGACGCGGGGGGGGAGGAGTTTATCCCTTTTATTACAATATTTTGCCCCCCCATTTTCCCCCTAAAGTTCGCCGCCCCGCCGCCGATACGTTCTGTTTCGGCGAAATTTCCCGGCCGGTGGAACCCGCCCCGAAGGGGACGGAAAGGGGGGTGAATCGTCGTGGATTGAGACCTCCGCGCGGGCGAAACGCCTCGGCCCGGGAGGGCGGCCGGGAGGGATGAGGGAGTGAGGAGAGAGGGCGGGCGGAGGGAGCGAGGAGAGGGAAGGAGCTCCCCTCAAGGGGCGCGCGAGAGGAGGAGGTGAACCGTTCCGCTCTCGTCGGAGAAGGCGAGGTCGTCCTTGCCGTCTCCGTTGAAATCGCCCGCCAGGAAGTTCGAGCGCGCCGGGGCGGCGAGCGGGAAGGTCCAGCGCAGGGTCCACCGCTTCCCGAAAAGGGAGAGGGCGGCGAGGCGGCCGCGCCCCCTCTCCTGGAGCACGATCTCGGCCACCCCGCCGCGCCGCATGACCGAGAACTGCCACATGTTGCGAGAGCCGATGGCGTGGGTGGTGAAGCCGCTCCTTCGCGCCCGCTCGCGCAGGCGGCCCCCGTCGAGCCGAAGGGCGAGGAGGCGCCCCCCCAGGTGGGGCGTCTCGATCGCGAGCACCTTCCTGCCCGCGCCGTCCATGTCGAAGGCGCCGAGGAGGTGGGACCAGCGGTTTCCCATCCCCACCGCCTCCCCGCGCGCCTTGAGGGCGAGGCGGCCCCCGCGCAGGGCGAGGACGAGGTGGGCGGCGCCGCCGAGGGCGTCGCTGCGGGTGATGAGAATCTCCTCGCGCCCGTCCCCGTCCAGGTCGGCCGCCAGGGGT
>JAZGDQ010000284.1:0-3344 GCA_036477985.1 bacterium | reverse complement strand
GGGAGGCGAGGAAGTTCATCTTCACCTCGGCGTGGATGCGCCCCTCGAAGTTCCGGTTCCCCGAGAGGACCGCGGCGGCCACGACCTCCCCCTCGTGGATGCCCTTCACGATGTTCTCGGGCAGGGGGCCCGAGTTGCCGATGCAGGTCGTGCACCCGTAGCCGACGAGGTGGAAGCCGAGCGCCTCGAGATGGGGAACCACCCCCGCGCTCTCGAGGTACCCCATCACCGCCTTGGAGCCGGGCGCCAGACTCGTCTTCACCCAGGGCTTGGTCTTGAGCCCGCGCTCGACCGCCTTCTTCGCCAGGAGCCCCGCGCCGAGCATGACCGAGGGGTTCGAGGTGTTCGTGCAGCTCGTGATGGCGGCGATGACGATGGCGCCGTGATCGAGCTCGTGCGTCTCGCCCTCGATCTCGACCTTGCCCGGCGCCGAGGCGCCGGAGCCCGCGGGCGCGTCCTTGAGCATGGCCTCGAGCTCGCGCCCGAAGACGGCCTTGGCCTCCCCGAGCGGGATCCGATCTTGGGGCCGCTTCGGGCCCGCGATCGAAGGCTCCACCGAGGAGAGGTCGAGCTCGAGCGTGTCGGTGTACTCGGCCTCGGGGGAGTTCTCCTCGCGGAAGAGGCCCTGCTCCTTGGCGTAGGCCTCGATGAGGGCCAGGTGCTCGGGCGTGCGCCCGGTCAGCTCCAGGTAGCGCAGCGTCTCCCCGTCGATGGGGAAGATGCCGCAGGTGGCGCCGTACTCGGGCGCCATGTTGGCGAGGGTGGCCCGGTCGGCCAGCGGAAGGCCCGCCAGCCCCTGGCCGAAGAACTCGACGAACTTGCCCACCACGCCCTTCGCGCGGAGCATCTCGACCACGGTGAGCACCAGGTCGGTCGCGGTCGCCCCCTCGGGCAGCGCCCCGGTGAGCCGGAAGCCGATGACCTCGGGAACGAGCATCGAGTAGGGCTGTCCCAGCATGACCGCCTCGGCCTCGATTCCCCCCACGCCCCAGCCCAGAACGCCCAGGCCGTTCACCATGGTGGTGTGGGAGTCGGTGCCGACCAGGGTGTCCGGATAGGCGCGGCGCACGCCGTCCTTCTCCTCGTCCACCACGACGCGGGCGAGGAACTCGAGGTTCACCTGGTGGACGATTCCGGTGTCCGGGGGAACCACCTGGAAGTTGCGGAAGGCCTTCTGCGCCCAGCGCAAAAACGCGTAGCGCTCGGTGTTGCGGCTGAACTCGATGTCGGCGTTTCGCTCGAAGACGCCGGCCGCGCCGAACTCGTCCACCTGGACGGAGTGGTCGATGACCAGCTCGGCGGGCTGGATGGGGTTGATGAGGGCGGGGTCGCCCCCCATCCGCTTCATGGCGTCGCGCATGACGGCGAGGTCGACGACGGCGGGGACGCCCGTGAGGTCCTGGAGGATGACGCGGCCGGGCATGAAGGCGACCTCGCGCGCGGCGGGGGCCTTCGGGTCCCAGGCGGCGAGCGCCTCGATGTCCTCGGCGCGCACGGAGCGGCCGTCCTCGGTGCGGAGCAGGTTCTCCAAAAGCACCTTGAGCGAGTACGGAAGCCGCTCGATATCGCCCCGGCCCGCAAGGGCGTCCAGGCGGTGGATCTCGTAGGTCCGCCCGTCGACCTGGAACTCCGAGCGGGCGTCGAAACTGTTCTTCATGGGCGCTCCCCGTCACGTGAAAAAAGAAACCGCCCCGAAGGGGCGCGAGGCGGGCCGCGGAATGGAAGCAGGCGCCGCGCGGGACCTCCGGGCCGGCCCGAAACCGCCGCCTCCCCTCCCGACCGGGAGGGGAAAAGCGCAATGCCGGCGCTCCAAATTCGCCTAAGAGGGGGACCGAACGGAACTCCGGCGGCCGGCCGCAGACGGGGCGAGAATATCACAGGGCCGCCCGCCGGGCGATCCGCACCGGCATCCTACGCCCGATGTCTCCCGGACTCACTCCCCGGGGGCGCTCACCACCATGAAGGTGGCGGTGGCGAAGGCGACGAGCCGGCCCGCCGCTCCCGCGTCCGCGGAGGATTCGGCGGCGACGCGGATCTCCCACACCGATGTCCTTCGCCCGACGTGGAGGGCGCTCGACTCGGCGATGACGGCTCCCTCGGAGATCCCGCGCAGGAAGTTGATCTTCAGCTCCACCGTCACGCATCTCGAGCCCAGCGGGTGGGTCAGGTGAGCCGCCACTCCGCCCGCCACGTCGGCCAGCGTGGCGACCGCCCCGCCGTGCAGGATGCCCGTCGGCTGGAGCAGCTCCGGGCGAAGGGGCAGGCGCAGCTTCGCGAACCCCTTTCCTCCGTCGACGAACTCCAGCCCCACCAGCTGGTTGAAGCCCCCCTGGAACCGATCCTCGAAAAACTTTCGGGCCTGCTCCCTCGTCATCTCCTCGGCCACTTTATTCTCCCCTGGGAGTGCGCGCGCAGCGGGGCGGTGGGCCGCCTGCCGGAGCGGAGGGCCGCCTGCCGGAGCGGAGGGCCGCCTGCCGGCGGGCCGCCTCAGCCGAAGACCTGGACGGGAATCCGCCCCCATTCGGAGGGATCGGTCACGATGGCTCCGCCTTCCTCTTCATAGGAGAAGAAGAGCGTTTCGGTTTCGGTCTGCGCCCCCTTGTTCTCCACCCGCCGCACGCTGATGGTCGGGACGTGGATTCCGAGGGCGAAATTCTTCGCGTGGCTCACCGAGACGGTGGCGCCCCTCCCGGCGGCGCAGTTCTCCAGACCCTCGCGGGAGACTTTCAACCGCCCGTCGGGCAAGATTTCACCCCCGAATTTCTCCTCCAAGTCGGCCAGGAATTCCTGAGATTCCAGCATGCGTAAACCCTCTTGCGGTTGGGAGAACGAAAGCGCGGAGACGCCACCTTAGCAGAAAACACCGGGGAAATGCGCGGCGGAGGAAGGCCGGGAATGGGGCCGGACGCCTCACGGCGGAGCGGGCGCGGGCGCCTCGGTGAGGCCGCCCTTGCGGGGGCCGTCACCAATCCCAGTAGAGGGTGTACGCCCTCCCGGTGATGGGCTCTTCCTGCTCCCAGAGGAGGGAGATTCGTCCCGTCTCGGGAATGGTGTGGGGGACGACCCGCCGCTTGTTGACGCTGTTGGAGGGGCCCATCGACTCCTCCCGCCGCGAGCCGAGAATCCTCCGCCCCGGCGGAATGATGATCTCGAGACGGAAGCTCTCGGTCGGGTACTCCACCATCAGAGTCACCCACTCGTTGCGCGAGGTGAAGGCGTCCTTCAGCTCGAGGACGTGGCGAATCTCGAATACCTCGCCCGCCAGCACGGGGTCGGGAAGGATGAGGATGGCCGAGTAGTCGGCGCCCGCCCCTTTGTGCGTCCGGTACTCCAAGGGGATCAAA
>JAZGDQ010000283.1:0-2732 GCA_036477985.1 bacterium | reverse complement strand
AAGGTGGGCGGGATCCTCTGCGAATTCGAGCCCCGCGGGGGCCCGCCCCCGGCCGTCGTCGTGGGGGTGGGGGTGAATCTGCGCGGGGGGGCCGGGGATTTCCCCCCCGAAATCCGCTCCCGGGCGGGCTCCCTCGAATCGGAGGGCGGCCGGGCGCCCGGGCCGCAGGAGGCGCTGGAGCGGCTCCTGGAGCGGCTGGGGAGCTGGTGCAAAATCATGCTCTCGGAGGGTTTCTCCCCCGTAAGGCGACGGTGGCTCGAATTATGCGATAATCTGGGGGAGGAGGTCCGCCTTCCCAGGGAGGGGGGCGAGATCATCGGGCGGGTGGCCGGAATCGACGAGCGGGGCCGCCTCCTCCTCACTCCCCCGGAGGGGGGCGAGATCGCGGTCGAGGCTGGGGAGGTTGTGGAAGGATGACGGAGGGCTCCCGGCTCCTTGCCATCGACGTCGGGAACACCCAGACGGTCATCGGCCTCTTCGAGGGGGAGGAGAAGAGGGCGAGCTGGCGCCTGGGCTCGGTCGCGCGCCGCACGAGCGATGAGCTGGGCATCCTCATCGAGGGCCTCTTCCGCCTCGGCGGCCACGAGATGTCCAGCGTGGGGCGGGTGGTGATCTCGAGCGTGATCCCCCCTCTGGGACCCACGCTCGAGGAGATGAGCCGGCGCTATTTCGGGGTGAGCCCCCTCGTCGTGGGGCCCGGGACGCGGACCGGCATCCCGATCAAGTACGACAGCCCCCACGAGGTGGGGGCCGACCGAATCGCCAACGCCGTCGCCGGCGTCGCGCTCTACGGCGGGCCGCTCGTGAGCGTCGAGTTCGGGCCGGCGACCACCTTCGACGCGATCTAGGCCGACGACGAATACCTGGGAGGCGCCATCTAGCCCGGCTACGGAGTCTAGATCGAGGACCTTAGCGACCGGACGGCCAGGCTCCCGCGCGTGGAGCCGGCCCGCCCGCCCTCGGTCATCGGGAAGAACACGGTCCACAGCATTCAGTCGGGGATGCATTTCGGGTACAAGGGACTCGTCAGGGAGATCGTCGATCGAATGAAGGAGGAGCTGGGCTCGGGGACCCGGGTGATCGCCACCGGCGGTCAGAGCGACCTATTCTCCGCCGAGGACGGGATCTTCGATGCGGTCGACCCCGATCTCACGCTGGTGGGTCTTCGCTTGATCGCCGAGCGGAACCCCTAGGAAAATGGCGCCCGGGAGACGCGCCCGCAGCGGAAATCACGGGAATCGCCCGCGAAAGGTGATGCAACGTGTATCTTGACTACTGGGGGCTGTCGGCCCCGCCGTTCGAAAATTTGCCGAACCCGGACTTCCTCTACTACTCGCCGATGCACGAGGAAGCGATGACCCGGCTCCTGTACGCGGCCCACGGCCGCAAGGGAGCGGCCATGCTGACCGGCCACGCCGGAACGGGGAAGACCACCCTGAGCCGGGCCTTCGTCCGCCAGCTCGACGAGGATAAGTTCGACGTCGGCCTCATCGCGAATCCGAGCCTCAGCCCCCTGGATTTCCTCAAGGAGATCCTCTATCAGCTCGACGTCGAGGAGCACTCCCAGTCGAAGGTGGAGCTCCTCCGCATGCTGAACGACAAGATGCTCACCAACATCCAGGAGGGCCGGGACACCATCGTCATCATCGACGAGGCGCAGGCCATCGAGGACGATCGGACGCTGGAGGAGCTCCGCCTCCTGCTGAATTTCCAGATGAACGACCGCTTCCTCCTCACCCTCATCCTGATCGGCCAGCCCGAGCTTCGCGAGAAGGTGGCGAACATCCCCCAGCTCAGCCAGCGGATCTCCATCAAATACCACCTCCGTCCGCTCGACTTCTCCGAGGCGATTAAATTCATCTTCTTCCGCCTCAAGACGGCGGGCCTCAACAAGAGCGTGTTCTCGGAGGAGGCGATCAAGCTCATCTTCCGCTCCTCGGGAGGAATCCCCAGAAGGCTCGTGAACATTTGCGACATGTGCCTCCTCGTGGGGTTCACCTACAAGGCGCCTTTGATCAACAGCAAGCTGGTGGAGAAAGTCGTTCGCGACAGCAAGGAGTAGCCAGGGCGATGCGCCTGACCGATCTCATCAAGCAAGGGACCGACGACGAGCCTCCGAAGAAAAAACCCGCCCAGGCGGCGCCCCCGCCTCCTCCGCCCGAGGAGGAGCAGGAGGAGGAGAGCGCCTTCCGCCTCAGCGGACTGGGCGAGATCGGCCTCAAGGAGCAGCCCCGCCGCCGGGAGATCCCCCACCAGCGGCCCGCCCCCCGGGAGGAGCGCCCCCTCGCCGCGCCCGAGACGCCCATCGCCCCTCCAGAGACGCCCGCCCCGCGGGCGCGGGTGGAAACCCCCATCCCGCCGCCCGAGGAGACGCCCATCGCGCCGCCCGAGATGGCGGCTCCTCCGCCCGCGCCCCGCAGGGCCGCCCCTCCACCCGAGGCTCCGGCGGCTCCCCCGGCCTCTCCGCCTCCCCCCCCCGCGCAGGCCGCGCCGCCCGCGGCCGCGCCCCGGCGCCGGCGGCGCACCTCCGTCCTCGCCGGGCCCGAACCCGACGAAGGGAAGGGCGATGAGGGGGGTCTGGGCGGCGGCCAAGACCGGAAGGAGCGGGAGGACAACCCCTTCCGCAAGCTCCGCCAGCAGGCACTCGACTACATCTTCAAGACCCTGCAGGCGATAGGGGACGGGAAGCCGTTCGGCATCGAGGAAGCCGAGGATTTCGTCGCCGACGCGTT
>JAZGDQ010000282.1:0-5604 GCA_036477985.1 bacterium | reverse complement strand
GCGGGCGTCATCTCCCGGAGGTCGCCTCCCAAGGGGGAGGCGCCACGCTCGTAAGAGCGGCGGGGGCAATGCCGGAAGCCTTTCCTTTCCCTCTCCCCCTGGGAGAGGGCAGGGTGAGGGCAGATCCGTTCCCCCTCCGCAGACGCTATTGCGCGACTCTGCCCGAATTTCCTGCACACGCTCTTTCCCTCATCTCGCTTATCCTCCTCCATCGGTGCGCTCCTGCTGAGCGGGCTTCGACCCGTCGAGAGCCTCTGGGTCGAACGACAAGCTACCCTCGGCCTGAGCTCGGGTCGAAGGCAGCCGAGCGGGGCGCGGAGGAGGAGGTGTGCCGGATGACCCAGGGGAAGAAGGCGGAGACTTCGGACTTATGCTGAAGAAGGCAAGGACTTCGGATTTATGCGGCGGGCGCCGCTGTGCGGCGAGAGTCGCCGGGGCGCCTGACTTCGGCGAGCTCAGCCGAGCCGCGGTGAGCGCGGTCGAATCGGCCATAAGAAGGATAAAGGCGGCTAAAGGCGCATTTTTAAACTTTCCCGGCGGGCGGTCCTCAGCCCTCGAAGGGCGCGCGCTTGACCTGAACGGCGCCCGCCTTCTCGAGCTGGTGGACGGCGGCGAGGGTCTTGTGATCCGCGAAGGGGGGGCCGAAGAGCTGGGCGGCGACGGGCAGCCCCTCGGGGCTGAAGCCCGCCGGGAAGGAGGTGGACGGGCCCCCGAAGAAGTTCACCAGGCGGGTGAAGATGATGAGCGAGAGGCGGGCGTCGGCCTCCTTCCCCCGGATGCGGATCTTCCGGGCGTCGCGCGGGGGGGCGGGGACGGGAACGGTCGCCGAGAGGACGAGGTCCACCTTCCCGAAGACCTCGCGCATCATCCGGGCGGCCCACTGGCCCCGGAAGCGCCGGGCCTGGAGGTAGGCGGTCGCGGGGATGAAGAAGCCCAGCCGCAGGCGGATGAGGACGGAGGGATCGATGTCGCCCGGCCGCTCGCGGACGCGCTTTTCGTGAACGGCCGCCGCCTCGGGCATCATGAGGTTCCCGCTGGCCTCGTCGGCGAGGATGTGATCGGGAAGGTCCACCTCGCTCACCGCCGCGCCGGCGTCCGCGAGGGCGCGCGCGGCCTCCTCCACCGCCTCGTTAACGCAGGGCTCGGCGCGGTCGGCGTAGAAGCTGCGCGCGTGGCCCACCCGCACGCCCTTGAGGGGGCCCTCGAGCGCCCCGATGAAATCCGGGACGGGGCGGCTCGCCGAGCTCGGGTCGGAGGGGTCGTGGCCCGCGATGGCGGCCATGACGAGGGCGCAGTCCTCCGCCGAGCGGGCGAGGGGGCCGAAGGTGTCGAGGGACCAGGAGAGGGGTGCGCTCTTCGCCTTGCTCACCAGCCCGAAGGTGGGCTTGTGCCCTATCGTCCCGCAAAGGGCGGAGGGGATGCGGATGGAGCCGCCCGTGTCGGAGCCGATGGCGACGGGGACCTGCCCGGAGGCGACGGCGTTGCCCGAGCCGCCGCTCGAGCCCCCCGTCATGTGCCCGGTGTTCCAGGGGTTCTTCATGTCCCCGTAGTGGACGTTGTGGCCCGAGGGGCCGAAGGCGAACTCGTGGAGGTTCAGCTTCCCGGCGAGTACGGCGCCGGCCTCCCGGAAGCGGCGGACGATGGGGGCGTCCTCCGCGGCGATCCGGTCTTTGTCGATGATGCCGCCCGAGGTGGTGGGGGACCCGGCCACGTCGATGAGATCCTTGAGGCCCACCGGAACTCCGGCGAGGGGGCCCGGGTCGCGCCCGGCGGCGACGGCGGCGTCCACCTCCCGGGCGGCGCGCAGGGCGCCCTCGCGGTCGAGGGCGATCCAGGTGTTGAGGGCGGGTCCGATCTTCTCGGCGCGCGCGAGGCAGGCCTCGGCGACCGAGAGGGCGGTCAGCTCCCCCGCGCGCACCCGGCGGGCGATCTCGGCGGCGGTGAGGCGGGTCGGGTCATCCGGCATCGGGCGCCTCCCGCAGCAGGGCCTCGTGGCCGCCCGGCTCGGATTCGGGCGCGAGGGCGTCGACGGTCCTCCGGCCCACCCCGGCGAGCGTCTCGGCCTGGGCGGCGAAGCGCCCCCGGCTGTCCGCATCGAGCGGGTCGCCGAAGAGCTCCCGGCAAAGGCGCACCATCTCTTCGTCGTTTGTCGGCATCTCACGATCTCCACGGGATGAAAAGCGCGGAACGGTTCGCGTGAGGGCATTCTGGCATCCTCCGGCGAGGGGGCGCAACGGCGCGCGCGCCGGGCGGATTTTTCGGGTATATTGTCTCTTCCGTCCGCACCATGCCCCCGGCGGCGCCGCCACGCTCGGAGGGGAAGCCGCCTTGGAGGAGCGAGGGGGATGAGCCGGACACGGGCCCTGAGGGCCAGCGTGGCTTTGAAAGCCGGCGTGGCTCTGAGAGCCGGCGCGGCCCTGAGGACCGCCCTTTCCCTGCGGGCCAGCGTTATCGTCCTGGCCGCCGCCGTGAGCGGCTGCACACCGGTCGTAACCGGGATGACGGTGTGGGTCTACGAGGACCGCTCCGCAAAGGTGCAGCTCAGGGACGCCGCCATCCACGCCGGGATCATCGCCCGCTTCACGGGTAAGGACGCCGCCCTGCCCATCGACGTGGACACCGAGGTGTGGGAGGGCCGGGTGCTCCTGACCGGCATGCTGGACGACCCCGCCCTCCGCGATGAGGTCGGCGCGCTGGTCCGGAAAGACAGCCGGGTCCGCGCCCTCTACAACGAGATTCAGATCGTCTCGAAGGAGGAGAAGGAGAGCCGGCGCAAGGAGCGCAAGAAGGAGGAGGAGCGGCGCCAGAAATCGGAGAAAGAGGAGGCCGAGGGCCTCGGCCGAATCGTGGGCGACGCCTGGGTCGAGGCCAAGATCAAGACCCAGCTTCTCTTGGCCGGCGGGGTGAAGTCGGTCAACTACCGGTGGCAGTCGGTCCGCCGGCGCGTTTTCATCATCGGCCGCGCGCTGAGCGGGAGGGAGCGCGCCACCGTGCTCCGCATCCTCCGCCAGACCGACGGCGTGAAGAGCGTCAAGGATTTCATCGAGGTGAAGGAGTAGCGCCCCCGCTTCATCCGGGTCGCCCTGTCTTCCTCCCCCCTCGACTGCTTTCGTCCCGCGTAGGGGCACGGCCTGCGACGAGCTCAGTCGAGCGCGCGCGGTGGCGGGGCCTTCGGCCCCGACCCTACTGGATCGGCCGGGCAGAGGTGGCGGCGGCGAGCACGCATCGCGCCCTTACGGTTCTTTAACAGGCCCGTTGAACAACGCCATTGGATCCACCCCCAGGGAGCGTACGTGGTTCGTCTCAGCGTTCTGGATCAATCCCCCATCCGCGACGGAGGGACGGCGGCCGACGCCGTCCGCGAGACCCTGGCCCTGGCCGAGGCGGCCGAGCGGCTGGGCTACCACCGCTATTGGCTCGCCGAGCACCACAGCAGCGGCGGCTTCGCCGGCTCCACGCCCGAGATCCTGATCGGCCGGGTGGCCGCCCAATCCCGGGAGATGCGGGTGGGCGCGGGCGGCGTCATGCTCAGCCACTACAGCCCGCTCAAGGTGGCCGAGAATTTCCGGATGCTCGAGACCCTCTACCCCGGGCGGATCGACCTGGGAATCGGGCGCGCGCCGGGCAGCGACCGGATGACGTCCATGGCGCTGGCCGCCGGCCCCGGCGGGCTCGGGATCGAGCGCTTCCCCGATCAGCTCGCGGATCTGTTCGACTACCTCCAGGGCGGGCTGCCCGCCGACCATCCCTTCTGTGAGATCCGCGCCGTGCCCGAGGGGCCCACCGCGCCCGAGGTGTGGCTGCTCGGCTCGAGCGACGCGAGCGCCTCCTACGCGGCGCACTTCGGCTGCGCCTTCTCCTTCGCCCACTTCATCAACGGCCACGGCGGGCCGGAGATCATGCGCGCCTACCGGAAGCATTTCCGCCCCTCCTCGCGGGCGGCGGCCCCCCTCGGGAGCATCGGCGTCTCGGTGATGTGCGCCCCGACGGAGGAGGAGGCGCGCCGCCACGCGGCCGGGCGCATCCTCTGGCTCACGCGGGTGCGGACGGGGACGGCCCGGAACACGGGCATCCCCTCGGTCGAGGAGGCCGCGGCCCACGAATACTCCCCGATGGAGCGCCGGATCGCCGACGACGCCTGGCGGCGCACCACGGCGGGCGAGCCCGGCCAAGTGAAGGCGGAGCTGCTCTCACTCGCCAAGGCCTACGAGGTGGAGGAGATCGTCGCCGTCACGGTGTGCCACGACTTCGCCGCCCGACTGCGCTCCTACGAGATGCTCGCCGAGGCCTTCGGGCTGAAGAAGAGGGAGTAGGCCGGGCCGGTTTCGCCCCCGCCCGCTCCTCTGCTACCCTGCGGCCTTCGTTCGCCCTCCGGAGGGGAGGGCGGGATTCGGCCGGCGCTGGACGCGCCGGCTCCGATTCATGTTTCAAGACCATCGAAAGGAGTCATCGAATGGCGCTCTCGGCGGTGATCACCACCAGTCGCGGCGAGATCAAGATCGTCTTTCACGAGGACAAGGCGCCGATCACGGTGGCGAGCTTCGCCAATCTGGCCAAGCGCGGCTACTACGACGGCCTCACCTTCCACCGCGTCATCCCCGATTTCATGGTCCAGGGCGGCTGCCCCAACGGATCGGGGGCGGGCGGCCCCGGCTACACCTTTGAGGACGAGTGCACCCCCAAGCTCAGCCACAGAAAACCCGGGATGCTCTCGATGGCGAACGCGGGGCCGGGCACGAACGGCTCCCAGTTCTTCATCACCACCGTCGCAACGCCCTGGCTGGACGGGAAGCACGCCATCTTCGGTCGGGTGACCTCGGGCCAGGACGTGGTGGACGATCTCGAGGGGGGCGATGAGATCGAGTCGATCGTCATCGAGGGCGACACCGACGAGCTCTTCGAGGACCGGAAGGAGAACCTCGTGGAGTGGAACGGCGTCCTGGACGGCTAGGCGGCGGGAGGGCGGCGGCGATCCGCCCTTGGGGCGGAAGAGCCCTCGACCCTGAATCAGAAGGTCCCATAAAAAAACCCCGGAGCCCTCGCGGGCCCCGGGGTTTTTCTTGCCGAAGACGCGGCTTTAGCCGAGCAGCTTGACGACGTGGTCCGTCGTCCAGACAGCGTTGGCGATGAAGCGGAAGTTGATGAGGGCGGCCAGATACCCGTCCCCTTCCGGGAGTATGGCGGCGGCGGTCGCGTCCTTCACCACGGCGACCTCGAAGCCCATCTCCAAAAGCTCGCGCAGGTGGGACTCCACGCACAGGTTGGCCGACATGCCGGCGAGGATCACCTGGTCCACGTGATTCTTGCGAAGCTGGAGAGCGAGATCGTTCTGCTCGGGGCCGTACACCTTGTGGGGCGAGGTGACGATGGTCTTTCCGTCGTGGATGTACTTTTTGTACTCGGGCATGAAGTCGGCGCCGGATTTGTCGAAGCCGTCCATGGTGTAGGGGCTGCGTCGGTTGAACATGCTGATCTTGTGCATGAGCTTCTCGAGCGCGCCCTCGAACCGCCAGCCCTTGTCCGTCGGGTAGTAGTAGTGCGGCGAGACGGCCACGGTAAGATCGGCCTTCTTGGCAGCCGCAAACAAGCGGTCGATGTTATTAA
>JAZGDQ010000281.1:0-3195 GCA_036477985.1 bacterium | reverse complement strand
TGTCCACCTGGGCGCATCCTGTCCATATCTAGGCCCAAGGGGCAGGGACCACCGCCGGCAAGTGGGGCAGACCTTCAGGCGGGTGGCCGAGGAGGCGCTCTCCCGCAGGGTGGAGCTTTTTGTCGTAGCGGGAGACCTGTTTGATTCGCCTTCGCCGAGCCGAAGCAGCGTGGAAGTCGCCTTGGGCGTCATGCAGCGGCTGGGCGAGGCGGGCGTCACCGTCGTCGTCGCCCCCGGCACCCACGACCACGATGGGCCGGAGTCTATCTGGCGCCTGGTCCCCTTTGAGGAGCGCATCCCCGGCCTCCAACTGCTCATCGGTGACGGGGTCGTGGAGCGCTCGCTTCCCGCGCTCGGGGTGACCATCGTCGCACGGCCGAACACCACCAACGCCTCGCCGGAGAGCCCGCTTCGGGGGGTGCGCGGCCAGGGCCGAGATGGGCTCGTCATCGGTCTTGCCCACGGCTCGGTCGCGGTGGGCGACCACATCAGCCAGGGCGACTTCCCCATCACCCCGGAAGAGATTTCTTCGAGCGGCCTCAACTACCTGGCGCTGGGCCACTGGCACAAGCCGGCCGACTATTCCCAGGGCGGGGTCTGCGCCTGGTACAGCGGCGCCCCGGAGGTGCTCTATCCTAGGGACGTCGGGGCGGGCCGAGCGTTGCTCGTCACCGTCTCTGAGCGCGAGACGCTCGTCGAGCCGATTGCGGTCGGAAGGTGTCGGGCCGAGCGGCTCAACCTGTCGGTTGAGGACCATCCCGAGGTCTCAACCCTTGAGGCGGCCGTTCGCGCCGAGGCCGACCCCGACCTCTTGCTCGACGTCGCGCTCAGCGGCCTGAAGCCCCTCGATTGCTCATGGACGGCGCATACGCTCGACGAGGTGGAGGCGAGCCTCGCTCCTCACTTCTACTTTGTACGCATAACGGACGGGGCCCATCCTCGCCTTGATGCCGAGGCCCTCGGCCGCTATCCCGAACCCACCGTGGCGGGTCGGTTCGTCCGGCTCATGGCCGACCGCCTTGACGGGGTGCAGGGCGACGAGGAGAGGCGGTCGGTGGAGGAGGCGCTTCAGATGGGCCTGGCCTTGCTCGAGGGTCGAGAGGGGGTCTTAGGGTGATTTTCGAGCGGTTGGAGCTGGAGCGGGTGCGGCGCTTCACCCCACGGTTTGGCTGCACCTTCGCCCCCGGGCTGAACGCCGTCGTCGGGCCCAACGAGTCGGGCAAGTCCACCATCTTTCAGGCGTTGGTCGCGGCGCTCTTTTGGGACCCGACGAGCACGCGCGAGGAGGTCCGCTCGCTCTACGCCTGGGGCGAGGAGCGGCCCTTTGCGCTGCGGCTCTATTTCCGCGCCGGTGACAACCAGTACCGCCTCTGGAAGGACTTTCACACCAAAGAGTTGCTTTTGGAAGAACACCCTGCAGGCACGACCTGGCGGGATGCCAAGTCGGTCCGGCGCCTTATCGCGGATCTTCTCGGGCTGGAGAGCGCCGAGTTCTTTACCGCCTCGGCGGCGGTGGCCCAGGGACGGCTCGTGCCGCCCGAGCGGGGCAGAGACCGAAAGGCCCTGGAGCGCGCGTTGGGCGAGGCGATGACCGGCGGAGGAGACGGAGGGGGCGCGGAACGGGCCCTGGAGCTCCTCTCACGTGATATCCAGCGCATCACGGTGGGCATGAAGGACAAGGCGTACAAGACTCCCGGGCCCATCAAGGCGGCCGAGGTGCGGCTCGCGGACCTTGAGGAGCGGTACCGCGGGCTGGAGATGGCCTCCGCCCAGCGCCAGTCCCACCAAAGAGCCATGCAGGCCGCCGAAGAGGAGCTCGCCGAGGTCGCCAAGGCCCTCGAAGCCAAACAATCCCTTCTCGCCGTCGAGACCGAGCGTCGCCAGATTCAAGACACCCTCGAAGAGCACAAGAAGCGGTATGTAGAGACTGAGCGGCGCCATCGCGCCCTGGTGGAGAACGCGGCGCGTCTTCGCTCGCTGGAGGAGGCAATCGAGCGGCTCGGCTCGGCGGCTGGCCTTGAGGCCGGAGACTTCAAGGCCCTCCGGGGGGCGGCGGAGCGCCGGGAGGTCCTAAGCCGGACCCTCGACGAGGCGAAGCAAGCCGTCCTCGATACGTCCGTTCCGGGCTTGCGGGCCCCTGCGGTCCTTGGGGTCTGCGGCCTTGCGTTGCTCCTTCTGGGAAGCCTGGTAGGCCCGTGGCCTGGGTTTAAACCCGCTACTGTGACTCTCGGGATGGTCGCACTCCTCGCAGCCGGGTGGCTCTGGCACCGGAGCCAGGTGGCCCGAAGGGTGCTTGGCGATAGGAGGGCCGAGGCGGTTCGAAGGGAGATGGAGCTTGGGGAGCTCGAGGCGAGGATGGGTGAGCTTGCGGGCCGGGCGGGGGAGGCCTCGCCGGGCGAGATGCTGCGTGCGGTCGAGGAGGCGGCCCGCCTCAGGGATGAGCGGGATAAGATGCTCAGCGAGCGGGACGGGTTGCTCGAAGGGCGGTCGGCCGAGGCCTTGGAGGCCGGGCGGACAGAGTTGCATCGCCAAATGGCCGTTTTGGAGGAGCGCCTGGGCGAGGAGCGCTTCGGAGGTCCGGCCCTCGATGCGGAACGGTTCGCCGGGATGCGCGAGGAGGCTGAATCACTCGCCTCACGGCGCGAAGAGCTGTCCAAGCAGGTAGAACGACTCACGGGGGTGCTCGAGGTCTTGGCCGACCAGGCCGATGAGCTGGCCGAGGTGCACGAGGCGATGGAGGCGGCTAAACGCGAGCTCCTTCGCCACCGCCGGGGCCTTGAGGTGCGGGAGCTGGCCAAAGCCGTCCTCGAGGAGGCTCTGCGGGCGGCGGTTGGGCCTGCCGCCGAGCAGTTCCAGCAGATTCTCGGCCGCTACGTCGCAGAGGTGAGCGGGGGGCGCTATACGGCGGTCCGCCTGGGAGGGACCCTTGCGTCCCTCGAGGTGCAGGGGCCCCATCGGGAGGAGTTCACCGCGCCCCACCAGCTGAGCTACGGCACGGAAGAGCAGTTGCTCCTGGCAGCCCGCCTCACGCTTGCGGAGCTATTGGCGGGCGAGCGAAGCCCACCGCTTCTGCTCGATGAGCCGTTCGGGGCCTTCGATGAGGGGCGCCTCCGGGCGACCATGGAGCTCCTTTCGTCCATCGCGCAAGAGCGCCAAGTCATTGTTTTTACACACCAGGAGGCGGTCGCCTCGGTG
>JAZGDQ010000280.1:0-9049 GCA_036477985.1 bacterium | reverse complement strand
AAGCGCACGCCGGCGTCGAATCCTCCCTTGACGCCGAAGGAGAAGACCGAGCCTTTTCCCCGGGGGAGGTATTTTTCGGCCAGCTCCCGGTAGGGGCTCTCCGGCAGGCCGGGGTGGTTCACGAAGGATACGCGCGGGTCGGCCGCGAGGAACTCGGCCGTCCGCTGGGCGTTCTCGCAGTGGCGCGCCATCCGCAGGTGGAGGGTTTCGAGCCCCTGGAGGTAGAGGAAGGCGTTGAAGGGGCTCATGCAGGGGCCCAGGTCGCGGAGCCCCTCGGTCCGCGCCTTGGTGATGTAGCCCAGCTCCCCGAAGGTCTCGTGGAAGTTCAGGCCGTGGTAGCCCTTCGAGGGGGAGACCATGGCGTCGAATTTGCCGTTGGACCAGTCGAACCGGCCCGAGTCGACGATGATTCCGCCGATGCTCGTCCCGTGGCCCCCGATGAACTTCGTCGTCGAGTGGAGGACGATGTCGGCGCCCCATTCGATGGGGCGGCAAAGATAGGGGGAGGCGAAGGTGTTGTCCACGAGGAAGGGGAGGCCCGCCTCGTGGGCGACGGCGGCGATGGCCTCCAGGTCGGAGACGTTCGACATCGGGTTGCCGATGGTCTCGCAGTAGAGGGCGCGCGTGCGGTCGGTGATGGCGCGGCGGAAATTCTCCGGATCGTGGGGGTCGACGAAGCGGACCTGGTAGCCGAGCTTGCGGAAGGTGACGTCGAACTGGGTGTAGGTGCCCCCGTAGAGGGTGGCCGCGGAGACGATCTCGTCCCCCTGCTCGAGGAAGGTGAAGAAGGCGAGGAACTGGGCCGCCTGGCCCGAGGCGGTGGCCAGGGCGCCGACGCCCCCCTCGAGGGAGGCCACCCGCTCCTCGAAGGCGCTGCACGTCGGGTTCCCGATGCGCGAGTAAATGTAGCCGTAGTCCTGGAGGGCGAAGAGGCCGGCCGCGTGGGCGGTGTCCTCGAAGACGAAGGAGGTGGTCTGGTAGATGGGCACGGCGCGCGCGCCGGTCTCGGGGTCGGGCCGCTGGCCGGCGTGCAGGGCGCGGGTCTCGAAGCCGAATTCGCGGGTCAGGGGCTGGGCGGGTGCGGAATTCGTCTCTTGCGGCATCGGCTCCCCCGTTTTGGAGATGGCGGGCGGTTGGGGCTTTCGGGCTTCGCCCATTCTCCCCCGGGTTCCGCACGGGCGCAACAAGAGCCCCCGGCGGGCGCCCCCGGCTCTCCCCCCTCCGTGCGGGAGGGGAGGCGGGGCGGCCGCCGGAGCGGGCCCCGGAGGATCTCCTGGGAGCCTCTCCAGGGGGGTGAGGCCCGTAGGGTGGGAGCCAAAGGATCTCCCGGCGCCGCGGGGCATGGGGATGGAGCTGCGCCCCTGGGGCCGGCTCCCCCCCCGGCGGGGGGGAATTGTGAAAACCCAGGGTGGAGCGGGAAAACAGAGGAGGGGCGGTCTTTTTCGGCGATTTCCGCAATTCCCTGAAAAATTGGGATTTAGGCGGTTTCCCCTTTGTTTTCAGATATTTTTTAAAAATCCTTCTCAATTTGTCACTTCATTGTCCGATAAGGACGAGAGCAGGGAAGCTATTGTGCAGGGCTTAGGAGAATTGCACGCGCCCGTCTCCTCAAGGAGGAGGAGAGGACCAATGGCAGACGCGAATCTCATAGCTGCGGTGGCCAGAGGGTTGTTGCCGCCCCGGATCGTGGGGGCGGTGGCCAACGCCCGAGCGGAGGTGGCCCAACTCATCGCGCGGAAACAAATCGCCGACGAGCGCATCGTCGCCATCCTCATGGCCGCCGGCGAGATCCAGAGCCCGAACAACATCGACCTGTTCATCTAACCGCGATTCCCGTCCGGGAGTCCGGCTTTCGCGCGTCTCCTCTCCCCCGACAGCCAGCGACGACTTGCACCGCCCGGCGCCGTTTCGCCGCCACAACGCCGATGCGCCTCCGCGGGGAGCCCCGCTTCCGGCCCCCCCCCGGCGCTCCGGTCCGTTGACGGCCCGCGAGGGGGAATCCTATACTCCCGGGCGTCCACGATTCTTCCGCGAGCCCATTTGGCGACCCCGCGTTCATGGTCCGGATCCTCCTCTCCAACGACGACGGCATCTCCTCCGAGGGCCTGGCAGCCCTCCATGAGGCCATGCGCCCGGTGGGGGAGGTCGTCGTCGTCGCCCCCGACCGCGAGCAGAGCGCGGCGAGCCACTCGCTGAGCCTCCACCGCCCCCTCCGCATCGAGCGCGTGCGCGAGGGCTGGACGGCCGTCGACGGCACCCCGACCGATTGCGTGAACCTCGCCCTGAACGGCCTCCTGCACGACGCCCGGCCCGACATCATGCTCTCGGGGGTCAACAAGGGGGCGAACATGGGGGACGACATCACCTATTCGGGCACGGTGGCGGCCGCCATGGAGGCGACCCTGCTGGGCGTCCCCGCCATCGCCGTCTCGATCGCCTGGGAGCCGAACGGGCCCATCCACTATGCGGCCGCCGCCGGCTTCGCCCGCCGCCTCGCCGAGGAGACCCTGCGGCGGGGCCTGCCCCCCGGCGTCCTCCTCAACCTGAACGTCCCCAACGCGCCGGCGGAGGAGATCGGGGGCGTCCGCTTCACCCGCCAGGGAAAGCGGATCTACAGCAACGCCGTCGTCGAGAGGATCGACCCGCGGGGGAGGGAGTACTTCTGGATCGGCGGAAACGAGCTGGACTGGGTCCGCGAGTCCGACACCGACTTCGACGCCATCTCGAAGAAGGAGGTTTCGGTCACCCCCCTCCAGATGGATCTGACAGATTTCGGCGCCCTGAAGGAGATGAAGTCGTGGAATCTCCGGTGAACGGGCCGTCGGGGGAGGGAAGGGCCCGGGGGGGGGACCGCTGGAGCCGCGCGCGCCAGGAGATGGTGGACAAGCAGATCGTGGCCCGCGGGGTGAGGGACGAGCGGGTGATCGCGGCCATGCGCCGGGTGCCGCGGCACGCCTTCGTGCCCGAGGTGCTGGCCGAGGAGGCCTATTCGGACAAGGCCCTCCCCATCGGCTACGCCCAGACCATCTCCCAGCCCTACATGGTGGCCGTGTGCCTGGAGGCGCTCGCCCTGCGGGGGGGGGAGCGGGTGCTTGAGATCGGCGCGGGATCGGGATACGTTACCGCCCTCCTGGCCGAGCTGGCCGGGAGCGTCCGGGCGATCGAGCGGCTCCCCGAGCTGGCGGGCCCCGCACGGGCGCGCCTGGAGAGGCTCGGCTACACGAACTTCCTCCTCTGGGCGGCCGACGGCACCTACGGCTGGGCCGAAGAGGGCCCCTACGAGGCCATCCTCGCCGCCGCCTCGGCGCTGGAGCCGCCCGCCCCCTGGCGGGGGCAGCTGGCCCCGGGCGGAAGGCTCGTCATGCCGCTGGGGGAGGAGAAGAACCAGAGGCTCGTGCGCTTCTCGCTCGACGGGGAGGGGAGGCCCCGCCAGCGCGAGACCCTGGTCAACTGCGTCTTCGTGAAGCTGGTGGGAAAGCACGGCTGGCCCGAGAACGGATGAACACGGACGGGGCGTAGCGCAGCTTGGTAGCGCGCCTGCTTCGGGAGCAGGAGGTCGGAGGTTCAAATCCTCTCGCCCCGACCAAATACATTCATTGACGCGTGCGGGAGACCCTTGCGGCGGGAAAAGGGCTTGCAAGGGCGAGGGGGAAGATTTGGGGCCTCGCCCCCGGTAGAGGTCCGGCTAGTTGCCGGGCCTTTTTCATTTCGCCGTTCCTATAAATAAAGACACTGCCATCGTAAGAGCGCTCCACCCCGTTCCAACGTTTTCTCTCCCGCCATTCGGCTTTGAAGCTGTCACCGTCGACCTCGACCCCATCATCTTCGGCGTGGGCCTCGGCGTGCGGTTCTGAGGGGCCCCCGGCCTGCGCGCTCACAGAAGATCGGGGGGGATTCCCGGAAAACGCTCCGGCGCCTCCTTCGTCTCCCCCCTCCCCCCCTTGACCGGGGAGGGGCGGAGGGCCGAGAATTCCCCGTGAAGCGCCTCGTCCGCCGTTTCGGGGCGAGGGAGATCTCCTTCCTCCGCCCGGGGGAAGACGGCCTGTGCGGCCCCGGATCGCCGTCGTCGGCGACGCAAACCCCTCTGTGGAAACCGCCCGTCTCGCCGAGGAGGTCGGCCGGCGCATCGGCGCGCGCGGCGCCCTCCTCGTCTGCGGGGGCCTGGGCGGGGTGATGGAGGCCGCCGCCCGCGGGGCCAAAGAGGCGGGGGGCCTCACCCTGGGCGTCTTGCCCGGCTATGACGCCGCCGCCGCCAACCCCTTCATCGACATCCCTGTCTGCACGGGAATGGGCCACGCCCGCAACGCCATCATCGCGGCGACGGCCGACGCCCTCATCGCCCTCGAGGGCTCCCACGGGACCCTCTCGGAGATGGCGCTGGGCCTCAAGCTCGGTCGCCCCGTCATCGCCCTCGGGCGGCGCGAGAGCCCCTCGGGAACGCTGGCGGCGTCGGGCCCCGAGGAGGCCGTGAGGATGGCCGCCGATGCCTAGGCCCCGGCTCCGCCCAAGGGGTCTGGCGGCCCCCACCCTGTGGGCGGGCCCCGCCCGGTGGGCGGCTCACGCCCTGTGCGCGGCGCTCCTCCTGGCCGGGTGCGGCGCCTTCGAGGAGGAGGGCGTCTACGAGGTGGGCTACCGGCGGGGGGTGTACCACACCGTCCGCCGGGGGGAGACGCTGTGGGGCATCGCGCGGCATTACGGCGCCGGGGTGGAGGAGATCGCCGTCATCAACGGCCTGCCCGATCCCGATCGCCTTCCGGCAGGGTTGAAGATCTTCATCCCCCGGACGCGGCGGCCCGCCGCCCGCGCCTCCTTCTCTCCCGCGGCCCCCTCCGAAAAAAGGGAGCGGCCCCGCTGGGCCCGGCCCCTGCCCGAAGCGAGGGCGTCCCGCCGGTCCGCGCCGAGGAAGGGGAAGCCCTCCTCCCCCCCGCGGAAGGCCTCCCTCCGCCGGCGGAAGGGGCGGGGCAAGGGCCGGGTCGTCCAGTTCGCCTGGCCCGTGCGGGGGCGGATCGTGCGCCGCTTCGGCCGCCGGAACGGGACCCGCTCGGACGGGATCGACATCGCCGCGCGCCGCAAGGCCCCGGTGCGCGCGACCGCCCCGGGCCGGGTCATCTACAGCGATTGGGGACCGGGGGGCTACGGGCGGACCATCATCATCCGCCACGTCGGCGGGGCCTACCATTCGGTCTACGCCCACAACGAGGTGAACCTGGTGAAGAAGGGCGACATCGTAAAGCGGGGCGCCCAGATCGCGCGGGTGGGGAAGACCGGGCGCACCCGGATCCCCAAGCTGCATTTCGAGATCCGCCATCGCACGATCCCGCGCGATCCGCTATTCTTCCTCCCCTGAACGAATCCTCCTTTCCCCGTCGAGGTGGGCCATGAACCCGAACTCCGAAGACCTGCTCCGCCACATCCGCGACGTTCCGGACTTCCCCAAGGAGGGGATCGTCTTCAAGGACATCACCCCCATGCTGAAGGACCCCAAGGCGTTCCAGGCCGCCATCGACCGCCTCGCCGACATCTACATGGGGGAGGGGATCGACGTCGTGGTGGGGGCCGAGGCGCGCGGCTTCATCATCGCCTCCCCGCTGGCCTACAAGCTGGGGGCCGGGTTCGTCCTCGTCCGCAAGCAGGGGAAGCTGCCCTGGAAGACCCTCCGGGAGACGTATCAGCTCGAATACGGCGAGGACGTTCTCGAGATGCACGAGGACGCCATCGACCCCGGGATGAAGGTCCTCATCGCCGACGACCTCCTCGCGACGGGGGGGACGGCGGTGGCCTGCATCAACCTCGTCGAGGCGGCCGGCGGGAAGATCCACGCCCTGGCGTTCTTCATCGAACTCGCCTTCCTCAACGGGCGCGAGAAGCTCTCGCGCTTCCCCATTCACTCTCTCATCCAGTACTGAGGAGCGCACTCGCGCCGAAAACCGGACTGGAGTATCCTGTTTAGAGGGACTCGATCTGGAACTGAGAGGGTTTTCCGCCCCGCGCGCCGAGGCCGGGGGGGGGGGGCGGTGCCCGAGGAGGTGGAGCACGCCATCATCCTGACGGCCACCACCCAGGGCCTCTCGACCATGATGCAGGCCCTGCACGAGTGGAACGCGGTCCGCTCCTCGCCCTGACGGCGGGAGGAGGGCGGGACCGGGGACAGCGGAGGGGGGCGGAGAAAGTCGTGCCGGCCCTCAGCCCTCCGGCAGGCGGATGACCGAGCGGAGGGTCTCGCCGCGCTCCATGGCCTCGAAGGCCGCCTCGGTGTCCTCCAGGCCGATCACGCGCGTCACCACCCGTTCCAGATCGAGCTCCCCCTTCAGGCGCCAGTCGGCCAGGAGGGGGAAGTCGCGCGAGGGGAGGCAGTCCCCGTACCAGCTCACGCGCAGGGCGCCGCCCAGCCCGAAGAAGCGCTGGATGGGAAGCTCCATCACCATGGAGGGGTCGGGCACTCCGATGAGGACGGCCGTACCCGCCAGGTCGCGCGACCAGATGGCCTGGAGAAGGGTTTCGGGAGTTCCGACGGCCTCGAAGACGTAGTCCGCCCCGAGCCCCCCGGTGAGGGCCTTGATGGCCTCGACCGGGTCCCCTTCCTTGGCGTTCACGGTGTCGGTGGCGCCGAACTCGCGCGCCCAGGCGAGCTTGTTCTCGGCGATGTCCACCCCGATGATCTTCCCCGCGCGGGCCAGCCGGGCCCCCTGAATCACGCTGCAGCCCACCCCTCCGCAGCCGAAGACGGCGACGCTGCTCCCCCGGCGCACGCCCGCCGTGTAGAGGACGGCCCCGACGCCCGTCATCACCCCGCAGCCGATGAGGCAGGCCTCCTCGGGGGGGCACGCGGGCGGGATGGGGACGGCCTGCTTCGCCGCCACCACGGTGTGGGTGCAGAAGGTTCCGATGCCGAGGGCGGGGCTCAGCGCCGCCCCATCGGCCGTGCGCATCCGGGGGGCGGCGTTCAGGCTGTCGGCGCAAAGGTGGGGCATGCCCGCGGCGCAAAAGCGGCAGGCGCCGCAGGGGGCCCGCCAGGCGAGGACGACGTAATCCCCCACCGAGGGCGAGGTCACGCCCTCTCCCGCCGCCTCGACCACGCCCGCCCCCTCGTGCCCGAGGAGGTAGGGGAACTCATCGCCCACCTTGCCCAGCTTGTAGTGCAGGTCGGTGTGACACACCCCGCTCGCCTGGACGCGCACGAGGACCTCGCCCGGGCCCGGGGGATCGATGAGGATCTCCTCCACGGCGGCCGGCTCGCCGGCGCGCCTCGCCACCACTCCCTTGCCCTTGATCGTCATGGTCCGCTCTCCCGGGTTGCGTCCCCGCCTCCTTCGCCGCCGCGGGCCCCTGGCGGGGGGCTCTTCATCCGCGCGGTCAGCCACCTGTCCAGGGCCGAGGCGAAGCGGTGGCTGTCCGTCGCCCTCAGCTCGGGCGGCCCTCCCTGGACGAGCCCGTCCGAGCGCAGATCCTGCATGAAGTCGCGGAGCGAAAGGCGCTCCCCGATGTTCTCCTCGGTGTAGAGCTCCCCCCGGGGATCGATCGCCGTCGCCCCCCCTTCCACGATTAGGGCGGCGAGGGGGATGTCGGCGGTGACGATGAGGTCGCCGGGCGCCGCGTTCTGGGCGATGTAGCCGTCGGCCACGTCGAAGCCCTGGGGAACGCGCACGGCCGAGAAGAGCGGGTCGGAGGGGTGGCGCAGGTCCCGGTTGGCGACGAGGCACAGGGGGATCTCCAGGCGCCGGGAGGCGCGGTAGAGAATCTCCTTGACGGAGGCGGGACACGCGTCCGCGTCGATCCAGATTTTCACCGGGGCGCCCTTCGCTCAGGCACGGCCTCCGCCTCCCTCTAGTCCTCCTGGCCGCCCGCCACCGTCTTGAGCTTCCGCCCCAGGGCCAGCTCCTTCACGTAGAAGTCGTAGTCGAAGTCGCGCGCGGAGGGCTCGACGAGCTTCGAGTAGAGGGCGGGGTAGCGGAGGCGGTTCTGCCCCGGCCGGGTCCCCAGGACGGTGTGCTCGCCCTCGAGGTTGGTTGCGTCCAGCATCTCGTACTCGTAGAGGGTGCCCCGGAGGTAGCGGAGGCGGTCCATGTCGAGCTCGGCCGTGAAGACGCCCACGCCCTTGTACTCGGCCAGGAGGGACTCGGGCCCGGCGATGTGGCCCACGCCCGCGTACTTGGGGTCGAAGGCGTTCTGGGTGACGATGACGTACTGGACGTTCTCGGCGGCGCGGCAGCGGGAGATGCACCTCCAGGTCTCCCAGAGGGGGGGATCGTCGGAGGAGTGGAGGGAGGTGGTGTGCAGCCCGTTCACGGGGGAGATGATGATCTCCGCCCCCTGGAGCATGGCGATTCGCGGCAGCTCGGGCACCCAGAGCTCCGAGCAGATGAGGAGGCCGATGACGCCGATCTCGGTCTCCACCACGGTGGGGCCGTCGCCGGGGGCGAAGAGGCGCTTCCCTCCGAAGAGGTATTCGTTCAGCTCGGGCTCATCGGGCTGGCAGCGCCGGTGGTCGGCCAGGATCTCCCCGTCGGGCCCGATCAGCTTCTGGCAGAGGTAGTAGACCTCGGGCAGGTCCTCGTGCTCTACAACGTCGCTGCAGGCGCAGTAGACGCCGACCTCGCGGATCTTCTCGCGCAGCAGGTCGATGGGGTGGGCGCTCAGCTTGCCCTTGCTGTCCAAGGGGCCGTGGGCCGGTCCCGGGTAGCCCTCGGGGAAGCAGACCAGGTGGGCGCCCAGGCCCGAGACCTCGTCCATGTACCGGATGGCCCGGTCCACGTTCTGCCACTCCTCCTCGCCGAACACCGATTCCGCTTGGATTGCCGCCACCTTCACCTTCATGTCCGTCCTCCTTCGGCCAAGGCGTGATTCGAAAGGTTGGCCCCGCCCGGTCCTCTCCGGGAGACCTCCCGCCGCGCTCTTTTCCGTCCGCGTGGCCGCCATTGTAGCGCAAAACGCGCGGCGCGGCCCCCGGTCCGCCCCCTCTCCGGCGCGCCCGCACCCCCGGATTTCGGAGTCCCCCCTGGATGGACAAGTGGAGCCACCGCCCGCCCACTGCTACAATCCGGGTTTGGGG
>JAZGDQ010000028.1:0-2480 GCA_036477985.1 bacterium | reverse complement strand
GGGGGCCGAGCGCCTCGAAGACGCCCTCCCCGCCGGCGCGGTAGGCGGCCTTGAAGCGGAGGCGCCCGCCCGCGTAGGCGTAGGCGCGCAGCTCGGTCGGCTCGAGGGCGTCGCCCAGGACGCCGTGAGCGTAGCGTCCCGAGGGGGAGGCCGGGACGATGAGGTGCTTGCCGCCGTCCCCGGCGAGGTCGGCCACGACGGGCAGCGCGTCCGGCATGGCGCCTCCGTCCCCATCCTCACCGGGGGGGATGCGCTGGGTCTGGACCCAGTGGCCCCGCCGCCGCCGGAAGAGGAGGATGGATCCGTCGCGCGCGACGGCGGCGACGGCGTCGCCCGCAAGGGAGGCCGGGCGCGAGAGCGCCGAGAGGGGAACGCTCGGGCGGACGAACTCCCAGTCCCGCTTGAGGACGTCGACGATGTAGAGGACCCCGTCCCGCCCGGCGCCCGCGAAGCGGCCGCGCGACACCCGGACGGGGGGAACGTGCACCATCAGGCTGGAGGCGACGGGATACTGCTCCCAGACGATGCGGGGGGAGGAGGAGCCGCCCTGGAGGCGGAGGTGGTAGAACTCCCCGTCCGAGTTGAGGGCGATCAGCCCCGCGGCGGGGGGGGAGTCCCCCTTCTTCGGCGGCACCGCGAGGAGCCACTTCGTCCGGTTGGGGGGCGAGGTGGTGAGGAGGCGGTGGGTGCGCGGGACTCCCTCGCGCCCCTCCGCCGGAGCGGCCCCGGCCCGCGGGCCGGGCGGGGCGAGGAGAATCGCCCCCCCGAGGAGGGCCGCCGCCGCGAGGGGCGCCGCGCCTCCCGGCCGGATGGGTCGGGCCATCGCAGTCCCCTCCCGCGGGCGGCCCCTAGGAGCCGCCGGAGATCTTGTGGCCGGCCAGGTCCTCGACCAGGGTGGCGTAGCCGCTGTGGTCGAGTTCGCCCCGGCCCGCCGTCACGAGGGAGTGGAAGTTCTGGTAGAGCAGGCCCGCGAGCGGGAGGCCCACGCCGAACTCCGCCCCCGCCTCCATGGCGAGGCGCAGGTCCTTGCGGTGGAGCCGGATGCGGAAGCCCGGCGGGTACTCGCCCTTCACGAGGTTCTGGCTGCGCATCTCCATCACGCGCGAGCCGGCCATCCCCCCCGAGAGGGCCGCGATCATCTTCTCGGGATCGACGCCCGCCTTGGAGCCGAGGACGAGGGCCTCGCTCATCGCCCCGATGTGGAGGCCCACCATGATCTGGTTCGCGATCTTCACGTAGCCGCCCGCGCCCACCTGATCGCCCACGTGGACGATGGTCTTCCCCATCGCCTCCATGACGGGCCGGGCCTCCTCGAAGTCGGCCGCCGCGCCGCCCATCATGATCGAGAGCGTCCCCTCGCGCGCGCCCACGTCGCCCCCGCTCACCGGTGCGTCCAGCATCCGCACCCCGCCCTCGGCCAGGGCGGCGGCCACCTTCTTCGAGACGGCGGGGGAGATCGTGCTCATGTCGACGTAGAGGGAGCCCGGCTTCGCGCCCTCCTTGATGCCGCCCGGCCCCAGGGCGACGGCCTCGACGTCGGGGGAGTCCGGGAGGCAGGTCATGATCACCTTTCCCTTCCCGGCGGCCTCGGCCGCGCTCGCGCAGACGGTGGCGCCCGCCTTTCCCAGCTCATCGAGGGAGGGGCGGCTCCGGTTGTAGACGGCCACGGGATATCCCGCCTTGAGAAGGTTCAGCGTCATGGGGCGTCCCATGATTCCCGTTCCGATGAAAGCGAGGGGTCGGCTCATCTTCGAGGATCTCCTCCGAATGGATGGAACCAGAGATATGTCCGATGCCGCCATTGTACACGCACAAGCCGGCGCGAGGGAGGGGAAAGGGAAAGGGGAGGGGGAATGAAAGAAGGGGGGAGGGGGAATGAGAAGAGGGAGGCGGCCCGGGCCTTGCCCCCCCGGCCGGGGGGATTCTATCCTCGCGGGAGCTTTTTTCGCCGTCCCCGCGGACCTCAGCCGCCCCAGGAGGGAGAGAAATGGGAAAAACGGTCGAGCACGTCCATTGGCCGGACGCCCCCGACGTATGGACGCCCTACGCCCCCGCCATCAAGGTGACGGGGGGGACGACGGTCTACCTCGCCGGGGTGACGGCCGCGCCCGTCTACCACGATCATCCCCACCGCCCCGAGGAGTTCGACGCGATGCCCAAGGATATGCGGGGCCAGGCCGTCGCCGTCCTCGATAACCTGAAGAAGAGCCTGGAGTCGGTGGGGGCGACCTTCGCCGACGTCGTGACGGCGAACCGCTTCCTGACCGACATGTCGGGGCAGGACGACCTGAACGCGGTCTGGAAGGAATATCTGGGGGACAGCATGCCGACCACGACCACGGTCCAGGTCGTGCGCCTGGCCACCGACCCGCGCTGCCTCCTGGAGATCAACGCCATCGCCGTGATCGGCTGAGGCCCTTCGGGGCCGGCGGCCGGCCTCAGCCCTTCGCCCGAAGCTCCCGGGCCATCTTGAGGGCGTT
>JAZGDQ010000279.1:0-2938 GCA_036477985.1 bacterium | reverse complement strand
CCCTACAGGGGAAAACATCCCCCGGCGAAAGGAAACTCGCCCGGTGGGGCCGATCCCCCGCGCCCTTGATGAGGGAAGAATACCGGGGCCGGCGGATGGTATAATCCCCCCGGAATATGGGTTCGGGTTTCACGGGGAGGCGGGAGATGCACGAGGAAAGCGAAAAAGAAAAGAAAGCCGCGCCCTGGACGGAGACGGTCGAGGTCGAGGGCGTCGCCCTCCACCTGAGCCGCCCGCCCGGCGCCTTCCAGGAGTGGGTGGGCCAGCGCGAGGTCCTGGGGCAGCTCCAGGCCTGCTGGCTCGTCGTCTCCCCCGAGGACATCTCCCTCTCGCCCCGCATCGTGGGCCCGCCCGGCATCGGCAAGACCACCCTCGCCATGGCGGCCGCCCGCGAGCGCGGCCAGGAGCTCTACATCTTCCAGTGCACGGCCGACACCCGGCCCGAGGATCTTCTCGTCACCCCGGTCCTCGCCGAGTCGGGCAAGATCGCCTACCACGCCTCCCCCGTCGTCACGGCCATGATCCGCGGCGGCGTCTGCGTCCTCGACGAGGGGAACCGAATGAGCGAGCGGAGCTGGGCCTCCCTCGCCCCCCTCCTCGACCACCGCCGCTACGTCGAGTCCATCATCGCGGGCATCTCGATCCGGGCGCACCCGGAGTTCCGCTGCTGCGTCACCATGAACGATGACGCCTCGACCTACGAGGTGCCCGACTACATCCTCTCCCGCCTTCAGCCCACCCTGGGCCTCGAGTTCCCCGACCGCGAGGACGAGCTCGCCATCCTGCGCTACCACATTCCCTTCGGCGGGGACGAGATGCTCGCCATCACGGTGGACTTCCTCCAGGAGGCCCACGGCCTCGACCTCGGCTACTCCCCCCGGGACGGAATCCACATCCTCCAGTACGCCCTCAAGCGCCTCGCCCAGGACCCGGAGCATCCCCTCTCCCAGGACGAGGCCTGGCACGAGTCCCTCCAGAAGGTGCTCGGCGAGGAGGCGCTCGACCTGCGCCGGCTGGCCCAGCGCCGCCGCCGCGCCCTGGGCGGGGAGACCCCTCCCCTCAGCTTCGGGGACCTCTTCTTCGAGGGGGAGAGCCCGCTTCATCCCGACCGGGACGACGAGTGAGCCATGGCCGAAGGGGATAAGGCCCCCTCCGGGGGCGAGGGGCGGGAGGAGGCCCCCGAGGCGCTGCGCTTCTCCCCGCGCGTCACCGCCGTTCCCGTCGTCCACGGTTCGGGCGACTTCGCCCAGGAGGTGCGCGACCTCATCCTGCGCCACGAGCCCGACTGCCTCGCCGTCCCCCTCCCGCCCTCCTTCCAGGAGGAGGTCGAGGCCGGGGTCGAGGACCTTCCCCTCGTCTCGATGGCCGCCGCCGAGGAGCCCGGTTTCGGCCTGGAGTGGCGCCAGGGGGAGGAGGATGCCCCCGAGCCCTACGGGGAGGAGGATTTCCCCGCCGGCGAAGACCTTTCGGAGGACTTCGGCGAGGAGGGCGGGGAGTTCGACGCCCGGGAGGAGGCGGCGGGGCGTCATCCCCCCCTCCCGGCCTACAACTACGTGCCCATCGATCCCTGCCAGCCGGTCATCGCCGCCCTGCGGACCGCCCAGGGCGAGCGGATTCCTCGCGCCTTCGTGGACATGGAGCTCCACCGCTTCCAGCCCGAGGAGGGGGTCTACCCCGACCCTTACGCCCTGAAGAAGGTGCCGCTCGAGGCCTTCGCGGCGGCCCTCCTCACCGCCGCCCCGCGCCCCCCCGAGGGGAGCCAGCGCGAGGTGCGCATCCGCTGGATGGCCCACCGGCTCCGCAAGCTCGAGGAGGAGTACGGGCGGATCCTCTTCGTGTGCGCGGCGCTCGACTGGCCCTGGATCCGCCAGGCGTTCCGCGAGAAGCTGCCGGTTCTCGATCCCGACTCCCTCCTCGATTCGCCCTCCTTCAAGGAGGCCTTCGGGCCCGGCTTCCCGCCTCTCGAGCGGATGGAGGAGGAGGAAAAAGAGGGGGAGGAGGAAAAAGAGAGGGAGGAGATGAGGGGGCGGGAGGAGATCCCTCTCCCCGATTCCTTCGCGCGCTACCTCCCCCCGCGGCGCTACACCGTCTCCGAGGAGACGCTCGCCTTCATCCTGGGCGAGATCCCCTACATCACCTACCTCTACGAGAAGCGGCGCGAGGAGCTGCGCGGGGACCGCCACCTCGCCATCGACGGGGTGAAGGAGCTCCTCCTCGAGGCGCGGGCCGCCTGGATGAAGGAGCACTCGCCGGTCTCGAACTGGGTCACCCCCCAGCGGCTTCAGATCTTCCTCCAGTACGTGCGCAACCTCTGCCTCCAGGGGCGCCGCCTCACGCCCGACCTCTTCACCCTGGTCCTTGCGGCGAAGCAGGTGGCGGGGGATGAATTCGCCCTCACCCTGGCCGAGACGGCCCGGCGCTATCCCTATCAGACCGATCCCGGCCTGGGAGGGGACCCCGGCGTGGAGGCGGAATCCCCCCGCGGGTGGGAGGAGGAGGAGGAAGAGGGCGAATCCGGCCGGGTGCGCGTCGGCGTGGACCGCGCCGAGTTCCCGGGCGGCGAGGTGGGTCAAATCAAAAACCGCCTCGGCGGGCAGGCCGTCCTCTGGCGGCGCATCTCCCTCAAGCCCAAGCCCAAACCCTTCCAGAAGAAGAGCTGGGCCCAGAAGTGGAACCCCCTCGGACAGTGCTCCTGGCCGCCCGAGGACGACCGCATCGAGAGCTTCCACACCCACGTGCGCGAGCAGGCCAAGGCGCTCCTGGGCGAGGACCTCGCGCGCACCGAGAAGTTCACCACCTCGATCAAAGACGGCCTCGACATCCGCGAGACGCTCCGCAACTGGCACACGGGCGATCTCTACGTGAAGGAGATTCCCCCCGCGCGGGGCAGCCTCGATGTGGTGATCTTCCTCTTCGACACCCCGGCCGACCCGGACAA
>JAZGDQ010000278.1:0-2435 GCA_036477985.1 bacterium | reverse complement strand
CGCTGGAGGGTGTCCCGCGGGCTCTGCTCGACGACCCGAAGCTTGGGGGAGGGCTGGTTCATTCGGCCACCGCCGCGTGGGAAAAGCGAAGGGGCGGGTTCGGCGCCCGCCCCCTCCGTCTCGCCGTGGGAGCGCCCGCGGAGGAGGGATTCCGCCCCGCCCCGCGCCGCTTCGCGTAAACCTCGCTCAGGCGGTCACGCCCAGCGCCTTCTTCGCCGCCTCCACCACGTTGCCGGTGTTGGGGAGAATGAAATCCTCGAGCGAGGGCTCGAAGGGGATCGGCGCGTTGAGGGCGGCCACCCTTCCGATGGGGGCGTCGAGGTAGTCGAAGGCCTCCTCCTGGATGGCGGCGGAGATCTCCGAGCCCACCCCGCTGCGCAGGTGGCCCTCCTCGACGATGACGCAGCGGCTGGTCTTGCGCACCGACTCGGCCAGCGCCCCCGTGTCGAGGGGCGCGAGGGTGCGCGGGTCCACCACCTCGGCGCTGATTCCCTCCTTCGCCAGCTCATCGGCCGCCCGGAGGCAGTTGACCACCTGGTAGCCCACCCCGATGAGGGTGATGTCCGAGCCCGCGCGCTTGACGACCGCCTCGCCCAGGGGGACGAGGTGCTCCCCCTCGGGGACCTCGCCCTTCATCTTGTAGAGCATCTTGTGCTCGCTGAAGAAGACGGGGTTGTCGTCGCGGATGGCCGCCTTGAGGAGGCCCTTCCCGTCGGCGGCGTCGCTCGGGGCGACCACCTTGAGCCCGGGAACCTGCATGAACCACGCCTCGAGGGATTGGCTGTGGGTGGGGCCGTACTGGACGCCCCCCCCGCCCGGGGTGCGCACGACGAGGGGGATGCTGAGCTGGCCGCCCAGCATGTAGCGCAGCTTGGCCGCCTGGTTCACGAGGGGGTCCATGGCCAGCATGATGAAATCCATGAACATGATCTCGACCACGGGCCGGTAGCCGGCCATGGCGGCGCCCACGCCCGCGCCGACGATCCCCAGCTCGCTGATGGGCGTGTCGCGCACGCGGTCCTTGCCGAAGCGATCGGCGAGCCCCTTCGTCACCCCGAAGACGTAGGCCAGCTCGACGTCCTCGCCGAGGCAGATCACCTTCTCGTCCCGCTCCATCTCCTCGTGGAGCGCCTCGTTGAGGGCGTCCACAAAACTCAACTCGCGCATGGGAGGTCTCCTAAGCGTAGACGTCTTCGAGCGCGGACTCGAAGGTGGGGCCGGGGCTGTTCTCGGCGAACTCGACCGCTTTGGCGAGCTCTTTCTCGGTGGCCTCGTCGTGCGCCTTCTTCTCGGCCTTGGTCATCTTGAGCATCTTCTCGCACAAGATGAGCGGGTCGCGCTTGCGCCAGGCGTCCACCTCCTCCTTCGTGCGGTAAGGGCCGAACTGGGGGTCCCCCCGCGAGTGGCCGAAGAACCGGTAGGTCTTGGCCTCGATGAGCGTCGGACCCTCCCCCTTTCGCGCTCTTTGGACGGCGGCGACCGTCGCCTCGTGCACCGCCGTAACGTCCATCCCGTCCACCGTCACGCCGGGGGCGTCGTAGCCCTGGGAGCGCAGGCTGATGTCCTTCACCGCCGTCGAGCGCCTCACGTGGAAGCTCACCGCGTACTGGTTGTTCTCGCAGAAGAAGACCACCGGAAGCTTCCAGATGGCGCAAAGGTTCATCGACTCGTGGAAGCTCCCCTGGTTGGAGGCCCCGTCCCCGAAGAAGACGACGGCCACCCTCTTCTTCCCCTCGAGCTGGTAGGCGAGGCCCATCCCGGTGGCCATGGGCATGTTCGCCCCCACGATGGAGTGCGCCCCGAAGTGGCCCACCGATATGTCGGCGATGTGCATCGAGCCGCCCTTCGCCCGGCACAGGCCGGTGGACTTGCCCTGGAGCTCGGCCATCATCTCGGGCAGGCGCGTTCCCTTGGCGATGGAGTGGCCGTGCCCGCGGTGGGTGGTGAGAATGGCGTCCTCCCGCTTGAGCGCCGAGCACACCCCGACCGAGCAGGCCTCCTGGCCGATGCTCACGTGGACGGCGCCCTTGATCCGCCCCGCCATGAACAGCTCGTCCGTCTTCTCCTCGAAACGGCGTATCCGCAGCATGGTGCGGTACATCTCGTGGAGGCGTTTTTTGGTCAACGACTTCGCCCGGGTCGCCACAGCACCCTCCTCCGGCAAAGGAAACCGAATCGCGCATGGGAATCGAGAACAGGGTTCAATGACTACCACACCGCCCGCGGGGGGTTCAAACGCCCCGCCCCCCGGGGCTCCTCCCCGCCCGGAGGCCGCTCCCGCATCCCGGATTATTCGGCGGCCACGCGGTAGCGCAGGAAGATCTCCTCGCCCTCCTGGCGCACCTCCTCCAGGCGGAGGCGGAGAAGCTCCCCGGCCGGAAAGCCCGGGCCGTCCAGCAGGGTGGGCGCCCCTGCCCCCCCGGCCAGCCAGGGGG
>JAZGDQ010000277.1:0-10262 GCA_036477985.1 bacterium | reverse complement strand
CTCGCGCGGAGGGGCGAAAGAGCGGCCCTGCCTTGACAATCCAAAGAATTCCCCCTGTATACTGGATAGGAAATCGGCCCTCAACCGTTCACCCGAAGATCCGCGCCGCGATTGCGTCGGCGATCCCTATCGCAAGTGAATCAAAGCGCGCGCCGCCGCGGGCGCGCGGCCCCGGAAAGTTTCCGATCGGCAGGAGGGAGACCCTTACATGGTGGATTTCGCCGTTTCGAAAGAGCAGTCGGCCCTGGTGCAGCTCGCCCGGGACTTCGTCGAGAAGGAGGCGAAGCCGCGGGTGGCCGAGCTCGACAAACTCTCCGACCCCGCGGAATCGGTGAGCGCCGATCTCCTCGAGAAGTGCTCCGAGCTGGGCTTCCGGGCCATGGCCATCCCCAAGAAATACGGCGGGATGGGGGTGGAGGACACCGTCACCATCGTCATGGTGTGCGAGGAGCTCGGCGTGGGGGACGTCACCCTCGCCAGCGTCCCCATCAACGGCCGCAAGCTCTACCACATCCTGGACAACCGCGAGGTGGCGACCGAAGAGGTGCGCGACAAGTGGCTCAAGGAGTTTTGCGCCGATCCCACCTTCCTCGTCTCGATCGCGATGACGGAGCCCGACTCGGGGGCCGACAACATCCTCCCCTACAACGCGCCCGGGGCGGGGGTGCGGACGACCGCCGTGAGGGAGGGGGACGAATACGTCATCAACGGGATGAAGCACTTCATCGCCCACGCCGGAATCGCCAAGCTCTATCTGGTCTTCGCCCGCACGGACCCGACGAAGGGCATCATGGAGGGCTGCTCCTGCTTCCTCATCCCCGACGGGCACCCGGGCATGCGCTTCGGGCGGGTGCACGACAAAATGGGCTTCCGGCTCCTGCGGAACCAGGAGATCATCTTCGAGAACTGCCGGGTGCCGGCCGAGTGGCGGCTGGGGCCCGAGGGCACGGGGGTGGCCACCATCCGAGCCGGCCTGGGGAGCGACGGCATCCTCAACGCCGCGCGCGCCATCGGGGTGGCGCGGCGCGCCTTCGAGGAAATCACCGAGTTCTGCCGCAACCGCGTCCAGGGCGGAAAGCCCATCATCGAGCACCAGGTCATCGCCTCCACCCTGGCCGACATGTACGCCTCCCTCGAGGCCATGCGCTCCCTCGTGTGGAACGTGGCCTGGTCGGTCGATCACCTCCCGCCCGATCCCAAGCGGGTTCCGGCCGTCATGACCTTCTGCACCGAGCACGCCTTCGAAATCGTCCACCGGGCGGCCGAGCTGGCCGGCGGGATGGGGGTGATGAAGGACGCGCCCTTCGAGAAGCTCCTGCGCGACGGTTTTTCGATCAAGCACCTCGACGGGGGGAACTACATCAAGCGGATCAAGGTGGGCGCGGCCCTCTAGGGCGGCGCGGCCCTCTAGGGCGCGCGGCCCCCCCGGGGGAGGGGGGGCGTCCCGCGACACGAATCCGGCGGAGGAGGCGCGGCATGGAGTGCCAGAACAACTTTTGGCCCTGGTTTTCCGAGGACGAGTACAAGAGCCGCTACGCGCGCCTGCGCGCCGCCATGGCGGAGAAGAACCTCGACTGCCTCGTCATCTACGGCAGCGGCGGCTACCTGGGGACCGACCCCGGCCAGCCCAACGTGGCCTACATCGCCAGCTTCGTCTCCTTCGTCCAGACCTACGTCGTCTTCCCGCTGGACGAGAGGGAGGAGGCGACCGTCTTCGTCACATGGGGGAACCACCTCAAGAACGCCCAGCAGGTGACCCGCCTGCGCGACGTGCGCGTCGGGGGGATGGCCCAGACGCCCGACCGGGTGGCCGACCGCCTCAAGGAGCTGGGCCTGGAGAACAAGCGCATCGGAATCGTCGGCGCCATGGCCTGGGCCAACATCACCCTCCCCCACGAGCAGTATTTGACGATCACGGGCGCCCTTTCCGGCGCCGAGTTCGAGATCGTCACCGAGTGGTTCGAGGGCGTGCGCCTCGTCAAGAGCGAGGAGGAGATGGCCTACACCCGGCGGGGGGCGGCCATGACGGACGCCGCCTACGATGTCATGGTTCGCTCGACCCGCCCCGGCGTGCGCCCCTGCGACCTCTACAACATCGTCCTCCGGGTGGCGCAGGACATGGACGGGAAGATCCCCTTCGGCCACGTGGGCCGCACCCCGATGTCGGACCCCGACATGGTCTACGCCCACCAGACGGCCCTCACCACGCCGATCCAGATGGGCGACGTCGTCATGACCGAGATCGCGGTGGGCTGGGGCGGCTACTTCGGAAAGATCTGGGGAACCTACTTCATGGGCGACCCGACGCCTGAGTACGAGGAGATGTTCCGCCTCTCGCAGAAGACCCACGCCGCGCTCCACGCCGCCATCCGGCCCGGCGTGAAGGGGGAGGCGCTCACCCGGCCCTGCCTCGACATCATCCAGAGCGCGGGCTACAAGTCGCGCTCCGCCGTATTCGGCTGGTCGAACTACAACTCCCCGCCCGACATCCGCTCGGCGGGGGACACGATCACCGGCGGCGGCTTCGTCTTTGAGAAGAACCACTGCCTCAACATCCTGCCCTGGACGGTGGACCGCGCCGAGACGCGGGGAGTCTGGCTCGGGGACACCTCGGCCGTCACCGAGGACGGAATCGAGAACCTCCACAAATACCCGCTGACCGAGATCACCGTCGTGAGCTAATCCTTCCCCGGGGGGGCTGAGCCTTCCTCCCGGGGGCGCTGGGCGCGGCGACTGCAAGGCGCGGAATTCTTTCATCTTCACGAGGGAGTTTTTCATGCCCAAGATGAGCGGCGCCCGGTTTCTCGCCCGGACCCTGGAGGGGTACGGGGTGACGAGCGTCTTCTTCGTCCCCACCATCCTCACCCGCATGCTGATGGAGTTCGAGGAGCGCAACCAGGTCCGCCGGGTCCTCACCCACGGCGAGAAGGCGGCCGCCTACATGGCGGACGGCTACGCCCGCGCCTCGGGCCGCCCGGGGGTGTGCCTGGCCCAGACGGTGGGGGCGGCCAACCTCGCCGCCGCCCTGCGCGATCCCTACCTCGCCTGCTCCCCCGTCCTCGCCTTCACCGGGGGCGCCTCGCCCCCTTCGGCCCACCGGCCCTTCTATCAGCAGATCGAGGATTTCCCCCTCTTCAAGCCCGTCACCAAGTTCAGCGCCCGGGTGGACACCCTCGACCGCCTCCCCGACCTCCTCCGCCAGGCCTTCCGCGCGGCCACCTCGGACACCCCGCGCCCGGCCCACCTGGAGCTGGCGGGCCACCAGGGCGACGTGGAGAACCAGGAGGCCGACCTCGAGATCATCGTCGAGGAGGCCTTCGGCCGATCCGCCCCCTTCCGCCCCGCGCCCGATCCCGCCGAGGTGGAGGCGGCCCTCGCGGCCCTCGCCGGGGCGGAGCGGCCCGTCATCGTGGCGGGCGGCGGGGTGCGCGCCTCGGGGGCGGGGGCGGAGCTTGCAACGCTCGCCGAGGCCCTCACCATCCCCATCGTCACTTCGTTGAACGGAAAGGACACCGTGCCGGGGGACCATCCCCTCCTCGCGGGCGTCGTCGGCCTCTACTCGCGCAAGAGCGCCAACCGGACCGTCCTGGAGGCCGACCTCGTCTTCTACGTCGGGAGCCAGACCGGGAGCCAGGTGACCCACAGCTGGCAGGTTCCGCCGCCGGGCGCCCAGGTGATCCAGCTCGACATCAATCCCCAGATGCTGGGCGTCGGCTATCCCCTCAAGGCCGCCGTCAACGGGGACGCCAAGGTCTCCCTGCAAAAGATGATCGAGGGGGCGGCCAAGGCGGGCGGAGCGGCGCCCTCCCCCGCCCGCAAGGCGTGGGTGGACCGTGTTCAGGCCCTCGTCCGGGAGTGGCGCGAGGAGCACGCCGCGAACATGAACTCGGACGCGGCCCCCATCCGCCCCGAGCGCATCTGCAAGGCGCTCACCGATCACCTCCCCTCGGACGCCGTCCTCCTCACCGACACCGGCCACTCGGGCATGTGGACGGGCGGGATGGTCGATCTCAACGCGCCCGGCCAGGGCTACCTGCGCGCCGCGGGCTCCCTCGGCTGGGGCCTTCCCGCCGCCCTGGGGGCCAAGTGCGCCCTGCCCGACCGGCCCGTCATCCTCTTCACCGGGGACGGGGGCCTCTGGTACCACCTGAGCGAGATCGAAACCGCCGTCCGCTGCGGCATCAACGCCGTCATCCTGGTGAACGACAACCGCTCCCTGAACCAGGAGATTCACCCCTTCACCCGCGCCGGGGGCGGCAAGCTCGTAGGGCGCCACCACGAGCTCTGGCATTTCGAGGACGTGAACCTGGCCAAGGTGGCCGAGTCCATGGGCGCCCTGGGCATCCGGGTGGAGAACGGCAAGGACCTTCCGGGCGCGCTCGACCAGGCCTTCTCGGCCGGGCGGCCCGTCCTCATCGACGTCGCCACCGACATGCAGGCCCTCGCCCCGGTGGCGCACGTCTAGGGTCCGCGTCATCCCCCCCGAAGCGCGCGCGGCCGGGGACTCCCCCGCCTGCCCCCTATGCGCGGAGGCGGGGGCGGCGCCCTTCTTCGAGGGCGAGGGCCGGCGCTACCTCCACTGCCCGGCCTGCCGGCTCATCTTCGTGCCCGCGCCCCACTGGCCCTCCCCGGAGGAGGAGCGCGCCCGCTACGACAGGCACCAAAACGCGCCGGAGGATGCGGGCTACGCCGCCTTCCTGGAGCGGCTCGCCCGCCCCCTCGCCGCGCGACTCCCTCCCGGCGCGCGGGGGCTCGACTACGGCTGCGGCCCCTCGCCCGTCCTGTGCGACATCCTCGGCGCCCGCGGTTTTCCGGCGCGGCCCTACGACCCCTTCTACTTTCCCGATCCTCCGGCGGGGCCCTACGCCTTCATCGCCTCGAGCGAGACCTTCGAGCACTTCCGCCGGCCGGGGGAGGAGATCGCGCGCCTCCTCGCCCTCCTCGCCCCGGGGGGAATCCTGGGCGTCATGACGGCCTTCTGGGAGGAGGAGACCTTCCGGGCGAACTGGCACTACCGCCGCGACTTCACCCACCTTTGCTTCTACCGGCGCGAGACCTTCGAATGGATCGCGCGGGCCTTCGGCCTCGAAACCCTCTGGTGCGACGGGGAGCGGGTCATCATCCTGCGGCGGGCGCAGACATCCTAACCGATTGGAATCGCATGACTTAGGCGATCCATCCCCTCCGCCGGGCCGCCCTCTCCCCCGGTTGTTCCCCCCCGGGGGGTGTGGCATCCTTTTGCGGACGCTCCACACCATCGCCATATTGGGGATCTCCCCTTGCACATACGGAAAACCGACATCCTCATCCTCGGCTCGGGCGGGGCCGGCCTCCTCACCGCCCTGGCCGCCCGGGCCGCCAACCCCGGCCTCGGGATCCTCCTCGCCGTCAAGGGCCTGTTCGGCAAGAGCGGCTGCACGCGCATGGTCCAGGGCGGCTACAACGTCGCCCTCTCGCCGGAGGATTCGGTCGAGAACCACTTCCTCGACACCCTCCGGGGCGGGGGGTGGATCAACGACCAGGAGCTGGCCTGGACCCTGGTGAGCCGCGCCCCCGCCTGCGTCGGCCGCCTCGAGACCCTGTGCGGCTGCTTCTTCGACCGAAACCCGGACGGCACCCTTCACCAGAAGGCCTTCGCCGGCCAGACCTTCGACCGCACCGTCCACAAGGGCGACCTGACCGGAATCGAGCTGACGAACCGAGCCGCCGAGCAGGTCGCCCGGGGCGGGACGCCCATCCTGGAGGAGCGCCGCGCCATCGCCCTCCTCCCGTCCGCGGGGGGCGGGCCGCGCATCGCGGGCGCCCTCCTCCTCGACATCCGGAGCGGTGAGTTCACCGCCGTCAACGCGAAGTGCACCCTCCTCGCCACCGGGGGCGGACCCACCCTCTACAAATACTCGGCCTGCGCCCAGGAGCTGGCGACCGACGGGATGGCCATGGCCTGGGAGGCGGGCGCCCCCTTCGTCGACATGGAGATGGTCCAGTTCCACCCGACCGGCATCCTCACCGGCGAGGGCCTCCAGATCACGGGCACCCTCCTCGAGGAGGGCCTGCGCGGGGCGGGCGGGCATCTGATCAACGCCGCCGGGGAGCGCTACATGGCGCGCTACGACCCCGAGCGCATGGAGCGCTCCACGCGCGACACCGTCGCGCGCGCGGGCTACACCGAGATCATCGAGGGGCGGGGCACCCCCGGGGGCGGCGTCTTCATCGACGTGAGCCACCTCGGCGCCGATTTCGTGTGGAAGAATTTCAAGGGGATGGCCGAGAGGTGCGCCGACCTGGGCTACGACCTCGCGGGCGCCCCGGTCGAGGTGACCCCGACGGCCCACTACATGATGGGCGGGGTCCAGATCGGCGCCGACTGCCGCACCGCCCTTCCCGGCCTCTTCGCCGCGGGCGAGGACGCGGGCGGAACCCATGGGGCGAACCGCCTGGGAGGGAACGGGGTGGCCAACTCCACCGTCTTCGGCGAGATCGCGGGCGAGCGGATGGCCGAGGAGGCGGCGGGAGGGGATTGGGCCGATTTCGACCGCGGGGCCGCCGAAGCGGCCGAGGCCCGGGCGCTGGACGCCCTGGGCGCGGGGGGGGAATCCCCCTACCCCATCCGCGCCGAACTGAAGGAGCTGATGTGGGAGAAGGTGGGCCTGCGGCGGCGGGGGGCGGACCTCGAGGCCGCCCTCTCCGAGATCGGCGCGCTGAAGGAGCGGGCGGCCCGGGCGCGCGGTGAGGGAGGACGCGCCTACAACCTCGCCTGGCAGAGCGCCCTCGACGTGCGCAACCAGCTGGCCGTCGCCGAGCTCATCGCGCGCAGCGCCATCGAGCGCGACGAGAGCCGGGGGAGCCATCACCGCGACGATTTTCCCGAGACGCGGGAGAGCGGCCTCTACAACGTGCGCATCCGCCGCGAAGGGGAGGGAGCCGCCATCGAGCGGCGGCCCGTGCGCTTCACCCGGATGAAGCCGGACGAGGGAAAAGTCTCCGCCCCCGTCTCCTTCGTCGACTGAGGGAAGAGGATGGATCCGGCGCACACCCCGGCCTCCAACCCCCTCGTCCGCCCCCCGATCTCGGATCTCCTCTCCTGGCGCTCGATGTACCCGGGCATGTGGGCCTGGGTGCTCCAGCGGATCTCGGCCGTCCTTCTCCTCATCCTCTTCCCCTTCCACGTCCTGAATCCCTTCATCGCCTGGCTCCGGGTGACCGTCCTCGCCCTCGTCATCTTCCACGGCATGCACGGGCTCAAGGTCATCCTCACCGACTTCGGCTTCCCGGCGCGCCACCAGCGCAAGCTCCTCTGGACGCTCACCATCCTCGGCCTTCTCCTCTTCCTCGCGCTCGCCTATCTGCGCAAGGCGTTTTGGGGGCAGGTCTGATGGCGGCGGCGCCGGAGGGAGAGGGCATGGAGGTTATCATCCGCGTTCGGCGCGGCGGCGCGGCGGACGATCCGGAAGGGCGCCTCCGCGCCTACACCCTGCGGACCCGCCCCCGGATGACCGTCCTCGACGCCCTCATGACCATCCAGAACGGGGAGGACCCCTCCCTCGCCTTCCGCCACTCCTGCCGGGTGGGGATGTGCGGGACCTGCGCCCTTCGGGTGAACGGGCGGCCGCGCTGGGCCTGCCGCACGAGGCTGGAGGGCCTGGGCGGGACCGTCACCCTGGAGCCGCTGACGAACTTCCCCCTCCTGCGGGACCTGGCGGTGGACATGACCCCCTTCTTCGAGAAGATGAAGCGCGCGCGCGCCTGGGCCGAGCCCCCGGAGGAAGGGGCCGCTCCCCTGGCGGATGGGGCCTCGCCCCCCGAGCCGGCGCGGATCTCCCCCCTCAGCCGCGAGCGCCGGCGGATCGAGCCCCACATCGAGTGCATCACCTGCGGAATCTGCTACGCTTCCTGTACCATGGTCGGGCACGACCCGGACTTCCTCGGGCCGGCGGCCCTGAACCGCGCCTTCACCCTGGTGTGCGACAGCCGGGAGGGGGACGCGGCCGCCCGGCTCCGGGAGGTGGGCGGGGAGCACGGAATCTGGCGCTGCCACAGCCAGTTCAACTGCACCGAGGCCTGCCCGAAGGGGATCAGCCCCGCCACGGCCATCCAGGGCCTGAGGCGGCGCGCCCTGGCCAGCGCCGGAAGGGCGCTCATCGCGTCCATCGCCGGGGCGGCCTCCCCCGGCCCTGAGAACGATCGCCCCCGCCCCCCCGGGGGGGAGGATAAGGAGGGAAACTGAGATGCCCGTCACCGAAAGCGCCGTTGGGAGCGACCTCCTGCGCGAGGTCGCCTTCGAGCTCAACCGCCGGGCCGCCATCTCCATCCCCGCCGACGTGCGGGACTACATCGACGCCCTCGCCCGGCGCGAAACCCAAAAACTCTCGAAGTTCGTCCTCCTCGAGATCGTGAAGAACTACGAGGTGGCCGAGGAGGACCAGCGCCCGATGTGCGCCGACACCGGGCTCCCCCGCTTTTACGCCAAGGTGGGGAACGAGGCGCGGATCGCGGGCGGCTTCGTCGCCCTCGAGCGGGCCCTGCGCCAGGGGACGGCCGAGGCGACCAAGCGGGTGCCCCTGCGGCCGAACCGGGTCCACCCCCTCACGCGCAAGGACCACAACAACAACGTGGGCATCCACGCCCCCACGGTGGACTACTCCTGGGAGCCGGGGGCCGACTGGGTGGAGCTCACCTGCTTCCAGAAGGGCGGCCTCTTCGGCGGCGACTACCGCATGCTCTTCCCCGCCGACGGCATCCCGGGCATCAAGCGCTTCTACCTGGACGTCATCAGCGAGTTCTTCAAGCGCGGCCTCTCCTGCCAGCCCGCCATCGTGGGGATCGGGATCGGGGGCACGAAGGACACCTGCGTGCGCCTGGCCAAGGAGGCGGCCTGCCTGCGCGTTGTCGGGGACCGGAACCCGGACCCGGAGATCGCCGCCCTGGAGGAGGAGCTGGTCGAGTTGGGCAAGCAGACCGGTCTGGGGCCCATGGGATTCAAGGGCGAGGGCGCGGTGATGGACTGCCACATCGAGGTGGCCTACACCCACACGGGGGGGATGCCCATCTCCATCCACCACCAGTGCTTCGCCCTGCGGCGCGCCACCGCGCGGATTCATCCGGACGGAAGCGTGGAATACCGCGAAAACCCGAGATGGTTCACCGACTACTACCGCCGCGACACCGTGAGCTAGGGGGGCGGCATGAGCGAGAGCGGAACGTCGGACCTGCCCATGGACGAGCACCGCCTGAAGACGCCGGTCGCCCCGGAGGCGCTCGCGGCGCTCAAGCTGGGCGATATCGTCTACTTCGAGGGCCTGATCTTCACCGGGCGCATCGGCGTCTACAAGAAGCTCTTCGAGGAGGGGGCGCCGCCCCCGGTGGACATCTCCTCTCTCACCAACGTCACCTTCCACTGCTCGCCCGCCGTCGAGGAGAAGTCCCCCGGCGAATGGGAGGTGTCGGCCGTGACGGCCACGGCGAGCTTCCGCTTCGAGAAGCACGTCCCCATGCTCATGGACCAGCACGGCGTGCGGGTGATCATCGGCAAGGGGGGGATGGCGCCCGAGACGTACGAGAGCCACTTCCGCCGCTTGGGGGCCGTCTTCCTCAACACGGTGGGCTACGGCATCGGCGCCCAGTACGGCCGGGGAGTCCGGCGGGTGCGCGAGGTCCACTGGCTCGAGGAGCTGGGCATCGCCCAGGCGATGTGGGTGTTTGAGGTCGAGGAGTTCGGCCCCTTCCTCGTGGAGTGCGACACCCAGGGGCGGAGCCTCTACCGCATGGCGCTGGAGGAGACGAACGAGGGGCTGGGGAAGCTCTACCGCGATCTCCCCCTCCCCACCCTCAAGCGGATGGGCGAGATGCACAACCCCGAGGACGAGGTGTTCTGACCGCGTTTTCCCCCTTTATTCGGGGATTGCGCCTTGGCCTCCGGGGTCCTTTCCACACACAATAGGGCTCGGTGTTTTCGGAGTCTTCGCGGGGAGAATTCGCGTGGCGAAGGGCGTCGTCTGGATCACGACAAGCTGGGTGGGGGAGCTGGAGGACCCCATGGCCCACCTTCGGCCCCTCACGGAGGAGGCGGGGCTCGAGGTGCGCATCGACTCGCGGGGAAGGGACCTCACCGAGGAGGAGCTGATCGCGGGCCTGCCCGGGGTGATGGTCTCGGTCCCGAGCAACGACCCCTTCAACGAGCGCACCCTGCCCCACGCGGACAGCCTTCGCCTCATCGCCCGAACCGGGGTGGGGCTGAACAGCATCGACCTGAAGGCGGCGACGGC
>JAZGDQ010000276.1:0-5870 GCA_036477985.1 bacterium | reverse complement strand
CCTTCTCCTTGGAGAGGACCATCAAGCCGTCCTCGTCCTCGCGCGCCTCCACGTACACTTCCACCGCGTCGCCGGGCTTGAGATCCTGCCCCCCCCGGGTGAATTCATGGCGCGAGACGGAGCCCTCGGACTTGAAGCCGACGTCGATCAGAACGTAATCGCCCTCGAGCCGCACGACCGAGCCCTTGACGATCTCCCCGTCCTTCACCGGGTCGATCGTGGCCGCATAGATGTCCTCCATCTGCTCTTGCGTCAGGGCGTCGGGATCCTGGTCATCCGAAAGGGCGGCGAAGGGAGAGGCTTCCGCCTCGTCGGCTTCCGCCTCGTCGGCTTCTACGGCGGGGGTTGAAGGGTTAGAAGGATTTTCTTCCATCAGACTGGGTGACCTCTTCCGGCGAAATCGGGAGCCGCCGGCGAAATGGAGAAACGGCCATCCCCGGAAGGCGCCCGTGCGCCCCTCCGGCCGAGGGCTCAGAAATGGGTGGCAGAAAACCCTATGGTACTTCGCCCAAGGGGGCGCGTCAAGACAACTCATCTAAGCTCAATGAGTTCTCCGTACACACTGCGGATTTTCTCTAGCATGATGGACAGCACACGGTCAACGTCCAAATGGGTGGTGTCGATGAGTTCCGCGTCCTCGGCCGGGCGCAGCGGGGAGACCTCCCGCTCCCGGTCCCGCCGGTCCCGCCGCCGGATGTCCTCCCCCAGGCTCTTCGGGTCGAATTCGATTCCCCTCTCGCGCAATTCGGCGAAGCGGCGCTCGATCCGCACCTCGATGCCGGCGTCGAGGAAAAACTTCAGGCGCGCCTCGGGAAACACCACGGTGCCGATGTCGCGCCCGTCGAGGACGGCCCCGCGCCCGCGCCCGAAGCGGCGCTGAAAGCCGAGGAGGGACGCCCGCACACCGGGCAGGGAGGAGACCCGGGAGGCGGCGTCGCTCACCCGCTCCTCGCGCAGGAGGTCGGTCACATCCCGCCCGGCGAGGAAATTCCGCCACCTCCCCTCCTCCCCCGGCTCCCGCCGGCAGACGAAATCCAGGTTTTGGGCGTGCCGGAGGGCCTTTTCCGGGTCCGGATTCTCCCCGGCCTCGAGCACCCCGAGCCCCACCGCCCGGTAGAGGGCCCCCGTCTCCAGGTAGTCCCAGCCCAGGAGGTCGGCGATGCGGCGGGCCATCGTGCTCTTCCCCGAGCCGGCGGGCCCGTCCACGGGGAGGACGATTCCCGCCCCGGGCCCCTTCCCCGCCTCCTCCGCGCTCATGCCCAGCCCTTCTCCTGGAGCCAGCCGTCCCGCCCCTCCTTGGCGCGCCGGAAGGCCGCCTCCAGCCCCTCCCCGTCGCCCCGCTCCACGGCGCCGCGCAGGGCGGCCAGGCTCTCCTCGAAGGCGCCCAGGGAGGCGAGAAGGGCCTCGCGGTTGTCCAGGCAGATCTCGCGCCACATCTCCGGGTTGCTCGAGGCGATTCGGGTGAAGTCCCGGAACCCCCCCGCCGCGTAGGGGAGCCCCTTCCCCCGCAGGGCCGCGTCCACGAGGGCGTAGGCCACCAGATGGGGAAGGTGGCTGATGTCCGAGAGGACCCGATCGTGGACGCCGGGGGGGAGGATGTCCACCCGGGCCCCCACCCCCTCCCAGAGGGCGCGCAGCCCCTCCAGGGCCTCGGGCGCGGTCGCCTCCGTCGGGGTGAGGATGGTGCGGTGGCCCTCGAAGAGCTCGGCGAAGCTCGCCTCCACGCCCGCCTTCTCGGTCCCCGCGATGGGGTGGCCCCCCAGGAAGCGCACCCCGCCCAGCGCCATCCCCTCGACGGCGGCCACGAAGGGGGCCTTCACGCTCCCCACGTCGGTGAGAATCGCTCCCGCCTCCATGGCGGGCAGGATGGCCCGCACCACCTCGATCGCCGCCCGCACCGGGGCGCCCACCACGACGAGATCGGAGCCCCGGACGGCGGCCGCATGGTCCGCCTCGATGCGGTCCACCACCCCCAGGGCGAGGGCCTTCTCCAGGTTCTCCCGCCGCCGCCCGGCCCCGACGATGCGCGACGCCAGGCCCTTCGCCCGGACCGCCCGGGCCAGGGAGCCGCCGATGAGGCCCACCCCGATGACGGTCATCTGCTCAAAGAGCGCAGCCACGAATCTTCCTCTCGTTTTACCTGAGCAATATGCTCTAACCGATTGATATAACAGAAGAGCGAGATGCACAAAAGAGCGCCGCCGACGCGCCCCGCCCCGCCGGAGGGCCCATGCCCGGAGGGCGCGGCCGGGGAATCCCCCAAACATTACATTCGACTTGAGCTATCTCCCGCAACCCATTGGAACGGCTTTCCAACACTCCAATTGATGCTATTTCATGCCGATGACCTTGGCCAGGGCGTCCACCGTCCGGCGGTTCTCCTCCGGGGTTCCGATCGAGATCCGCAGATGGGCGGGGAAGCCGTAGCCCGCCACCGGGCGGACGATCACCCCCTCGCGCAGGAGGGCCTCGTAGACGGCCTCCGCCTCCCTCTTCCCGCCATCCTCGCCAGCCTCCCCCACCTCCCCCACCTCCACCATGAGGAAATTCGCCTGGGTGGGGACGAAGGGGAGCCCGAGGGCGCCCAGCTCGCGCACGAAGAACTCCCGCCCCTCGGCGTTCATCCGGACCGAGCGCTCCACGTGGGCCGCGTCGCCGAGGGCGGCCTCGGCCGCCGCCAGGGCGAGCGAATTCACGTTGAAGGGCTCGCGCACCTTCTCCATGGCCCCGGCCACATCCGGATGGGCCGCCGCGTAGCCCACCCGCAGCCCGGCCAGCCCGTACACCTTCGAGAAGGTGCGCAGGGCCACCAGATTCGGATACTCGGCCAGGAGCTTCACGGCGTCGGGGTAATCCTCCCGGCTCACGTAGTGGAAGTAGGCCTCGTCCACCACCACCAGAACGGTCTCGGGAACCCGCTCCAGGAGGCCGCGCAGGGCCTTCTCGCCCACGGCCGTCCCCGTCGGGTTGTTCGGGTTGGCGATGAAGACGGCCTTGGTCCCCTCGCCGGCGAGCGCGGCCATCCCCTCCAGATCGTGGGCGTACTCGCGCATGGGCGCCCGGCGCATCTCGCAGGAGCTGAGCTGGGAGACGATGAGGTAGACGATGAAGGCCCCCTCGGAGAAAACGACCGGGTCGCCGGGGTCGAAAAAGGCGTGGGCCAGCATCTCGAGCACCTCGTTCGTCCCGTTGCCGAGGACGAAATGCTCGGGGGAGAGCCCGTGGTGGGCCGCGAGGGCGCGCTTGAGGTAGAACCCGCCCCCGTCGGGATATCGATTGATGTCCGCCAGCGCCCCGCGCGCCGCCTCCAGCGCCTTGGGGGAGGGCCCCAGGGGGTTTTCGTTCGAGGCGATCTTGATCGAGCCCGTGAGCCCGAGCTCGCGCTCGAGCTCCTCGACCGGCTTTCCGGGCTTGTAGACCGCGATGCCGGCCACCGGGCGCGACGTCCTCGGCTTCATCTCACCCCTCTCCATCCCCGCTCTCTCACCCCCCCATGGGGTAGGAGCCCAGGACGCGGAGGAATTTCACCCTCTCGCGCAGCGCCTCCACCCCCTCGGCCAGCTTCGGGTCCTCGACGTGGCCCTCCACGTCCATGAAGAAAACGTACTCCCAGGCCTTCCGCCGGGAGGGTCTCGACTCGAGCTTCGTCAGGTTGAAGCCCCGCTCCGAGATGGGGGCGAAGGCCCGCAGGAGGGCGCCCGGCTCGTTGGGCAGGATGAAGAGCAGGCTCGTGCGCGCGCGCTCGGCCCGGGGCGCGGCCTCCTCCCCCAGGACGAAGAAGCGCGTCACGTTGATGCTCTCCGAGTCCAGCTTCTCGACCAGCACCCGGAGCCCGTAGCGCTCGGCCGCCATCCGGCTCCCCAGGGCGGCCAATTTCGGGTCCTCCGCGGCCTCCTGGGCCGCCAGGGAGGTGCTCGCCGCCTCCTCCGCCGGAACCTCGGGCAGCATCTTGCGCAGCCAGGGGCGGCACTGGGCCAGGGCGTGCGGATGGCTCAGGACCCGCTCGATTCCGGACAGGCTCTCCGCCCGGGAGAGGAGGTGGATGTCGATGGGGAGGAGGACCTCGCCCGCTATCGTGAGGGGGGAGTCGATGAGCCGGTCGAGGGTGACGTTCACCGTCCCCTCCAGGGCGTTCTCCACCGGGACGACGCCCCAGTCCGACCGGCCCCCCTCGACGTCCTCGAATATGGCCGTGATCGAGGGGGCGGGGAGGAATTCGGCCCCCTCCCCGAAGTGGCGGACGGCGGCCTCGTGGGTGAAGGTGGCCTCGGGCCCGAGGTAGCTGACACGGGGCGCGGCCGTCCTATCCTCCCCCTCCGCGCGCGCGGCCATCCTCTCCCCTCCCCCGTTTGTCCGGACAAAGCGCCGTATCCTAACCCAAGCCGGATGGCTTGTGAACGAACCCTTGCAGGGTTGGCGGGGGCCCCAAGCGGGGCTGGCATGGCCCCAAGCGAGGCTGGCATTGGCTCCTGTCACGGCGCCACGGGTGCCAGGGGCGCCACCCCGCTCCTGGCGCGAGGAGAGGCGCGTGGGATACAATTCCCGAATCCGCGCCCATTGCGCCCAATGCGCCCATTGCGCTGCAATTCATTCCCCCCCATCCAAAGGATCGGCATGAAAATCACCGGCGTCGAAGCCTACATCCTGAGCGCGCCCCCCGAGGAGCGCGCCCACTGGGTGAGCCATTACCCCGTCCCCCAGGTCAACGACCTCCTCGTGCGCCTGCGCACCGACGAGGGGCTCGCGGGCTTCGGCCTCGGGAGCAGCAACGCCTCCCTCCGCGGGGCGGCCGACATGTTCTCCTCCGGCCTCCCGGACCTCATCCTGGGCGAGGACGCCCTCGCCCCCGAGCGGCTCTACGAAAAAATCTTCTCCCTCACCCACCGGCGCCTCTCCTACGAGAAGGGCTGGTCGCGCGGGGCCGTCGTTCTCGCCTCGGCCGCCGTGGACATCGCCATGTGGGACATCATGGGCCAGGCGGCGGGCCTCCCCCTCTTCCGCCTCTTCGGGGGCCACAGCGCCGAGGCGCCCTGCTACGTCACCTGCGCCTACTACCGCGAGGGGAAGGATTTGGGCGAGTTGCGCGCCGAGATGGAGATGCTCGTGGGGCAGGGGCACAAGGCGTTCAAGGCCAAGATCGGCGGCGCCCCGCTCGATGAGGACATGGCGCGCCTGCGCGTCATCCGCGAGGTCATCGGGCCCGAGGCCGACCTGCTTGTAGACGTGAACGGCGCCTGGGACCTCCCGGCCGCCATCGAGGGCGCGCGCCGCCTGGAGGAGATTCGCCCGCGCTGGCTCGAGGAGCCCGTCCGCTGGTTCGACGACCGGCGCGAGCTGCGCCTCCTCGCCCAGAAGACGGCCATCCCCCTCTCGGCGGGCGAGGGCGAGACGACGGCCCAGGGCTGCCGCGCCCTCCTCGAGGAGGGGGCCATCTCGGTCCTCCAGTTCGACTGCACCCGGATGGGCGGCTTCACCATGGGCCGCAAGCTCGCCGCCCTGGCCGAGCTGAACAGCGTCGAGGTGGCGCCCCACCACGACTGCTTCCTCCACGCCCACATCGTCGCCGGAAGCCCGGCCGGGTGCATCGTCGAATCCTTCACCGACCCCGAGCGCGACCCCCTCCAGGCCGAGCTCTTCGAGGACCCGCCGCGGATCGAAGGCGGGGTGCTGTATCTGAAGGAAGAGCCGGGGCTTGGGTTTAAAATATCGGAAAACGCGCTGGAGAAGTTTGGGACGAGGGTTGTGTAGTGGGGGGGGATCCCTCCAAGCAGAAGACAACAAACTTGATCTTTGAATTTCAGTCTTTTATGCTAGGTTTTGCAATTCACTTCGGCAAATCGGAAATGATGAGTAATACTATTTAAATATAT